>CALISC010000001.1 GCA_938041945.1 uncultured Acholeplasmataceae bacterium
AAATACAAAAATGATAGTTAAAAATCGCAAAATATAAAATTAAAGTCAACCTTTGTGAGCAAGAAAAAAAGGTGTGCAAAAATGCACACCTTGATTTAAATTGTTTTTAAGAAAGTAGTTTTCTTAAAGATCAATTGCTGGCTTTTGCTAACACAACACCGCGAACTATGTTGATTGCAGATAACTTAACTCTAAAGTCTGTAGATAAATATTCAGGCATATATATTGGTGAACCAGTTTTTTTCTCAATTGGAGATAGCCAATAACTTAGTTCTACGTTTGATTGGTAAATTGGCAGATAACTTAAGTCATTGTTTGCAAGATTATGTGGTTTAAAAGCAGTTAAATCAGCGCCACGGTAAAATCTAGATGTACCTGAGTATTGTCTGAAAATTGCTTTAGCGTAGTCTGTCATTTGTTTTTTAAGTAGAGGTCTGAACGCAGGGTTACTTAAAGCAGGAGTTAATGAAAGTGGGGTATGAAATTGTTCAGAAGGTATTGATAAGTTTTTAAGGTAAGAAATATACTCAATATTTTTAACTAAACCATAGACAATAGAAGTCATGTAATCTGCATCAAAGTCACTCTTGTGTAGATTATAAGGTGCTGCGTCTATGATTTTTTTAGTAAAGTAGCCGGTGTTGCCAGGAATTTTAACAAATTCAATTGGTTCATATTTAAAATATTTACCCCTAAACAACTCATATTGTTCGCCATTTTTATCAAAAACTACATGTCTTTTATAAGAAAACGAGCGATTGCTAAAATTTGCGAAATTAAAATACAGGTCAGAAGTATATTCGCGTTGAGCAAAAATACTAGACTGAGAAAGAGTGACTTCGGTTTGTGGATAGTGATTTGCTTTTCGCTCATTTAGAACTTTAATAGTAACTAAAGAATTTTCTTTAACTTCATGGCCTTCAACTTCTTGTTTGGTTTTTCCTGCGTTATTTAAGGTAAATGTCAAAACGTCGTTTTGTTTAAAGCCTTGATTGCTGATTTCTCCAACCGCCTGTCCGTATCTGCGGGTTCTTTCCATAATTGTTACATCTGAGTTTAGGACATTGAAAGTTACTTTGAATTTCTTTCTGGTAACTTTGATTAAAACTAAGTTTTGAACTTGGCTTTCAGAGACTACTAAACTGTTTTTATCGGCTTCCCATTTTTCGTAAATATTGGTATCTGGGTTTTCAAATGTTGTGTTGTGAACGGATCCGACTTTTGCATAGTAAGTCTTGGTTTGTGTAGTAAAAGTACCATCTGCGTTTTCAAGTTGGATGTTGTAAATAATTGCTTTCCTGTTTTCTTTAAAAATAGCGGTAATAGTTACATCGTTTGCCGGCATAATAAACGAATTTACTAAGTTGTTTTCATTTCCGTCTAAAGAGATTCCTATAAACTTATAGCCTTGATTAGCAGAAAAATGATATGTAGATGAATTAACTTTTCTAGTAACTTTTTGATAATCTGGTGCGATTGGGATATTTCCAAAACTTGGGTTATTAGCGGTGAAAGAAATTTGATATCTCTTTAACTGATAATATTTTTTTAAAACTACGGTATTGTTTTCGTGTGTTAATTGAGCGTGCAATTTATTTCTTACATCAAAAGTATTTGCATCATATTTAGTTAAGTCAAGGTCTTGATATGGTTGCAAGTGAACTTGACTAAAAGCAGGGGCTGTGTAAGTTTTTGTAACTTCTTGGTAAGTATTGTTAAGTGAACTGCTTTCACCTTGCTTTTCTAAAAAATAAGTGACTTGGTAGTTAACTCTATTCAATTTTTCTTCAAAGTAAGCCACTAAAGTAATATTTTTTTCAACACCTTGATTAAAGTTATAAGCAGAGACTTTTTGATAAACTCCGTTCATTTCTTCTTTTAACTGCCAGTGGATAAATGTGTAAGTGTATCCTGGTTTAGAAACAATAGGGTCATGAAGCCTTGGTGCTTTGCCTTGATATGGTACTTGTAAATATCTGCCAACTGGCGTATGGATTTGAAGTTCAGGACCAAACTGAGTATCGTTATATTGAACTTCATAGTATACATCGTATAATTTGCGTCTATATACGAGTGTAAAGACGGTTGTGCCATGTCTATTGATTTTTTTGGTCATTTGGTAAACGGCATCTACATTAAAGTGTTCATCAAACTCAGTTAAACGGTCTGCGTAAGAAATTGTCTTATTTGAGTCAGCTAAAGCCTGATGAACTCTTGCATCTGTTCTTTGGGCTATATCGCTAACTCCTTCAAAGACGTGGTTGATTGTATAGTTGACAAGTCTAGGGTTTTCAGTAAAGTAAGCAACTAATGTGGTATTGCGAGTAATTCGCTGGTTAGCAAAGTTAAACTCAGTAATTTGGCTGTAATTTCCGTTCATCGCAGTCTTTTCTTGCCAGTGAACAAAGTTGTAAGTGTAGCCTTCTTTAGTTAGAGTTGGGT
>CALISC010000002.1 GCA_938041945.1 uncultured Acholeplasmataceae bacterium
CTGTTGAACTAATTCATCCAATTGCGCTTGAACAAGGAACTAAGTTCTCAATCCGCGAAGGCGGACACACAGTTGGTGCGGGTTCAGTAACTAAAATTATTGCTTAATTTAAGTAAATCAATCAAAAAAAGCCTAACGGAAGTTAGGCTTTTTTAATGTTTTCTTTTGCGATTTCTTTTGTGAATCAAAAACTTATGAATGTTTTGTATATGCAATAATACGCATTTTTATTTTATTTAAAAATAACTATGTGTTGAATTAAAGTTTTGTATTTTGTTTTAATAAAGCGATTATCTAACTATAAAAAATTCTTTTGATGGCAGACTTATGTGCATCATTTAACATTTTTTAATAAGTTTATAGATGCTATTTCTTTTATGATTTCTTTTGCCTTTATTTTGCGTTCTGCTACCTTGCAGCATCAACCATTTTTAGGAATTTGCTTGCGTCAAGTGATGCTCCGCCAATTAAAGCGCCGTCAATGTCAGAAGTTAAAAGAATGTCTTTAATATTTTCTGGTTTAACAGAACCTCCGTAAAGAATTCTAATCTCGCCAGCCACTTCTTGGCCGTAAAGTTTTTCAATAACTTCACGAATTCCTTTAATTGTTTGGTTTGCAACTTCAGGGGTAGCGGTTTCGCCAGTTCCAATTGCCCAAATAGGTTCATAGGCTATAACTACTCTTTTAGCGTCGTTTGCGCTAACTTCTGAAAATGCTGATTTAATTTGATTTGCCAAATAGTCATAAACTTCGTTTTTTTGCCTTACTAAAAGGTTTTCACCAACACAAACAACTGGAGTTAAATTACTTGTTAATACTTTTTTTAACTTTAAGTTAACGTCTTTATCGCTTTCTTTAAAATACTCTCTGCGTTCACTGTGGCCAATTAAAACATACTCAAAACCAAGTGGTTCAACCATTTTTAAAGAAAGTTCGCCAGTATACGCGCCTCCGTCTAAATGGTGAATATTTTGCACACCAATTCTTAAATTGCCTTGTCTTTTAACTAAACAGCGAGCATATAGACTTGGTACAAAAATCACAGTTTCAACTTTAGACCTTTCGGGTAATTTATCTGCAACTTGATAAATAAACTCGAGCGCCTCTGCTCTGGTTTTATACATTTTCCAGTTACCAGCAATTATTTTTCTTCGCATATTAAAACAATCCTTTTTTCTATCTTGGGGTTTTAACTAGTAAAACCTTGCATGGTCTTGAGTATTTATTTCTCAAGTAGTTTTCTTTAATGTTAGGAAAGTAAAAAGTTTCAAAACGTTCAACTAAAGTAACTTCTTCATTTTGAAAGATTTCAACTCTGCCTTCCAAGACATAGCCAAAAGTTTCGCCAACTTGTGGTTTTTGAATTTCGGTTTGCCCGTTTGGCTGGATTTCTACAATTTCAACCTTGAAACTAGAGTTAGTAGGCAGTAGTGGGAACTTAGCGTAGAGTAAGTTTTCATCAACTTCTTCGATTTTGGCAAGTTTAGCAGTTGAAAAAACTTCAACTAAACTCTCTTCTTTAGTTTGTTCAGTTGTTCCAAAAAAATCTTGAAAGTTAGTGCCTAGTCTTTCTAAAATTTTTTCTAAAGATTCAAGTGATGGAGATGTACGGTTATTTTCAATTTGAGAAATATAACCTTTTGTAACTCCAATGTCGTTAGCCAGTTCCTTGGTAGTTAAATTAGCCTTGATTCTTAGATAATGAATTTTTTGTCCTAAATTAATCACGATTTTACTTATCTAAAATGCACTCAATTCCAGGTAGAGTTTTACCTTCAAAAAATTCAAGAGAAGCACCACCACCAGTTGAAACGTGTGTGAATTTTTCAATCATGTTTGCTTTGGCAATTGCGGCAGCAGAATCACCACCACCAACAACTGTCATCGCACCTTCTCTGGCAGCGATATACTCAGCGATTTTGTAAGTACCGTTTGAAAATACAGGAAGTTCAAACACACCAAGTGGACCGTTCCAAATCACAGTGTTTGCTTTATCTATATATTGTTTAAATAGTTTAAGGGTTTCAACACCGCAGTCTAATCCTTCTTCGTCTTCAGGAATATCCATAACTGAGCGCAGGTTTACTTCGGTATCGTTTGAAAATTCTTTACCTGTATAGACATCACGGCCAACTATTAGTTTACCTGCACCGCGTTTAAGTAAATCTAGCGCTAAATCTGTTTTATCAGGTTCGCAAATGCTTTTGCCGATTTTTCCGCCTTGAGCCTTTGCAAAGGTATAAACCATTCCGCCAGCAACCAATACATAGTCACAAATCTTAAGTAAGTTGTTAATAACTTCAATTTTGTCAGAAACTTTAGCGCCACCAATGATTGCCACAAGCGGTCTTTTTGGATTTTGAATTGCAGCAGAAAGATACTTAATTTCTTTTTCCATTAAGAACCCGCAAACACAGGGAAGGTGGTTTGCGATACCAACGTTAGAAGCCTGAGCGCGGTGGCAAACCCCAAAAGCATCATTTACAAAAATTTCGCCAAGACCTGCCCAGTATTTACCAAGTTCTGGTGAGTTTTTTGACTCTGCTTTGTTGTCAAGATCTGCAAAGCGAGTGTTTTCAAGCACCACAACTTCACCTGGCTTTAATTGACTAACTGCATCTTCCACAGCCTTACCGCGGTAGTCTGCAACAAACTTAACAGGTTTGCCAAGTAACTCAGATAATCTACGAGCAACTGGTTCTAAAGATTTGCCTTGCGTATCTTTTTCTTCTTTAACACGTCCAAGGTGTGAAAGTAAAATTAACTTAGCACCGTGCTCAAGTAAATAAGAAATTGTTGGAAGTGCCTGAACGATGCGGTTATC
>CALISC010000003.1 GCA_938041945.1 uncultured Acholeplasmataceae bacterium
TTTATTAGTCAGACTTTTAATTGAAAACAGTCCGCAATTTTTTAAACTTAAATTAACTTGATTTAAAAACAATTTATTGAAAATCAAGTCATCGCTTTGAATACGGCTTTGGATAGACTTGTTGTCATCTCCTCTTTTTTTCATTCTACGCTTGCGCACAAACTTAGGAGTTTCAACGAAACAAACAAACGCATTGAAATCAAGAAAATCAAGCAGGGCATTAACACCAGAAGGGTCCAAAATAACGACACCATCTGAAATTATTGCGTCTTTAGTGATTCCGTAGTAGTTGTTTGCGTATTTTGAGCATTCTATAAACTGATTTGACTGAATTTTGGCTTTAAACTCGTTTTCAGAGATAAAATAGTAGTCAATTTTGTCTTGTTCACCAATTCTTTGCTTACGAGTTGTAGTAGTAATAACTTTTTTGAAACCGTGTTCTCTAATTAGTTCTTTTGCAATTTCAGTTTTTCCAGATGCACTTTTTCCAATTAAAATTATCATGACAACCTCTTTATGTAAGCAAAATAATTATAACAAAACTAGACTAAAATTACCTGGTTTGCCAATATTAAGAAGCGAGTTTCGCCTAGAAACTTTTACGACAACTCTGTAAAATAAAACTGGTATTTTTCGTAAATAGTATCTTTTAATTTACTAAACCCAATAAACTCAAGTGCAAAACCGTTAATGCAATATCTAAGACCAGTTTCTGTTTTAACAGCAAGTGCAGGAAATACGTGTCCAAGGTGTGAGTCTTGAATTTTAGAAGTCACTTCAATTCTTTCTTCTGCTAGTGTGTTGTCTTTAAAATAATTGAGAGCAGTTTGAAAAATTGGTCTGGTAAAACTAGGCCAACCGCAGCCTGCGTCGTATTTATCTTCACTTAAAAAAAGTGGCTCTTTTGAAATTTTGTCAATATAGATACCTTTTTTGTCGTTTAAATTAAACTCACTTGAATGCGGGTGTTCTGTTTCTTTGTTTAGCATAATACCTAAACTTTGTTTATCTAAGTTTAGTTTCTGAATTTCTTTTATATCTAATTTTTTAAAATTGCTAAGTGAATTAAAAACAGCGTTTGGGTTGATATGACAATAACCAGTTGGATTTTTCTTTAAGTAGTCTTGGTGATATTCTTCTGCTTTGACATAATTTTTAATTTCTTCAATCACAACACATGATTTTTTCCCGTTAATTTTTTCAATATAACCTTTAAAAAGTTCAGCGATTTTCTTTGTAAATAAATCACCTTTTTCAAAGAAAATTCCAGTTCTATACTGAGTCCCAACATCATTGGCTTGACGATTTAAAGAAAAAGGGTCAATGATTTGCATAAATCTGTCAATAATTTCAGCAGTTCTAATTGAAAGGTCATCGTAAATTATTTTAATCACTTCTGCGTGATTGGTGCTTGCAACTTCCTGGTAGTTTGTTTCTATAGTGTTGCCATTTGCATAACCAACTTCAGAGATTAGTCCTTTTAGTTTAGAAAAGTACGCCTGCATTCCCCAAAAGCAACCCCCTGCTAGATAAATTTTTCTCTGCATGTTATCTCCTTTTGTTAAGTTTTTAAGTCTTAAATTCACCTATAAAATTATACAAAACAGGAAGTTATTTTAATTATTTTTTGCACTCAAACCCCCTTCTTTTTATTTTAGCAATTTGAATAATTTGTTTAAACACTCAAAAGCGTTGTAAGTATTTTTATTTTGGTCAAATGTTATAATCAAGGTATGGATTTAAAGGCAAAAAAAGACAGAATTGACAATTTAATTAAGCAGATTAACGAGGCTGCAAAACAATACTATACCTTAGATAAACCTTTGATTTCTGACTTTGAATATGACATGTTAGTCAAAGAACTCGAACAACTTGAACACGACTTTCCTGAACTCAAAAGACCAGATTCTCCAACTCTAAAAGTGGGCGGAGAAATTCTTTTAGGTTTTGAAAAAGTTGTGCATCCGGTGCCAATGAAGTCATTAAATAACGTATACTCTAAAGACGAACTTTTTGGTTTTTTTGCTAAAGTAAACGAAAAATATCCCAATACAAAGTTCGTCTCTGAATTAAAAATAGATGGTTTGGCAATTAACTTAGATTATGAAAATGGTTATTTCAAAAAAGCCTCTACCCGTGGTGATGGGCAGGTTGGTGAAAACGTAACTAAAACCGTAATTAAAACCAATTCTCTGCCACTTAAATTAACTGAACCTGTGACTTTGACTGTGCGTGGCGAGATTTTCATGCCAAACTCTCAATTTAAAAAAATTAATGCAGAGCGCGCCAAAACCGGTGAAAACCTATTTGCAAATCCACGAAACGCTACTGCTGGAACTATTCGTCAACTTAACACAGAAATTGTCAGAAAACGCGGACTAGACATTTTTATCTATACCTTAGTGGACGCCGAAAAGTACAATGTTAACAGTCAAATTGAGGCTCTTTTATACTTTGAAAAACTAGGATTTAAAGTTAATCCTAACTATAAAACTTTAACACTAAATGAACTTACAGACAGCGTAGTTTATTACGATAACTTAAGAAAAAACCTTGACTACGCAACCGACGGGATAGTTTTTAAAGTCAATGATTTTAAAGTGCAAGCAAGTTTAGGATTTACTGTTAAATCGCCTAGGTGGGCTATTGCCTATAAATTTGAACCTGAAAAAGTAGAAACTAAAATTAACAAAATCGTCTACCAAGTTGGTAGAACTGGAGCAGTTACGCCAGTCGCTGAGTTTGACCGCGTGTTTGTTTCTGGAACTTACGTGCAAAGAGCAACACTACATAATGAAGCGTTTGTTAAAGAAAAAGACATTAGAGTTGGAGACTATGTTTTAGTCTATAAAGCAGCCGAAATCATTCCTGAAATTACCGAAGTAATTAAAGAAAAAAGACCAGCGACTGCTAAACCTTTTGAAATGATTAAAACTTGTCCTGCTTGTAGTTGTGATCTGTCAAAAAAACAAGCATTTTGGGTTTGTGAAAACTTAGAATGTGACTCCAGAGTTATCAACAGTTTAATTCATTTTTGTGCAAGAACTTGCATGAATATCCAGGATTTGGGCGAAAAAACTATTGAAACTTTGTTTAACCAAGGTTTCATAAAAAACATCCAAGATATTTACTCTCTTCATAACTTTAGAAGTCAGTTAATCGCCTTAGAAGGCTTTAAAGACCGTTCTGTTGATAAAATTTTAACAGAAATAGAAACATCTAAACAAGCCCCTTTTAGAACTCTTCTTTTTGCGCTTGGCATCCCAAATGTTGGAAAAAAAGTAGCAGGTTTAATTACAAAACACTTTAAAAATTTGGATGCTCTGCTTTTAGCAACTGAAGAGGAAATCGCCGAAATTAATGAAATTGGACCGAGCATTGCAGGTTCTTTATTAAGTTACTTTAACAGCAAAAAAGGCAAAGCATTAGTTGAGTTTTTAAAAACTAACGGTTTTGTTTTAACAGAAGAAGAACTCGCAGTTCAAGACAGTTATTTTAGCGGTAAAAAAGTGTTAATTACTGGTACTCTTCAAAACTACAAAAGAGCAGAATTACATGATATTTTGGCCAAACTAGGCGCTAATTTAGTGTCTTCTATTAGCAAAGAAACAGATGTGTTAATAGTTGGCGAAAACGCTGGTTCTAAACTAAGTAAAGCCAAACAATTTAACACAACTTTAGTTTACGAAAAAGACCTTGAGGATTTGTTGAAATGAAAAGCGATATCACTAAATACATAAACGTTTATGGCGCTAAAGAAAACAATTTGAAAAACATCAATGTATCTATTCCTAAAAACAAGTTAGTGATATTAACCGGTGTCTCTGGTTCAGGTAAGTCTACGCTGGCCTTTGATACCTTGTATCAAGAAGGACAACGCAGATACATTGAATCGCTTTCTTCCTATGCTCGTCAGTTTCTTGGAAACTTTGAAAAACCAAACGTTGACAAGATTGAAGGACTTTCGCCAAGTATCGCAATTGACCAAAAAAGTTCAGTTTTTAACCCCCGCTCAACTGTAGGTACTCAAACCGAAATTTACGACTACATCAGACTACTTTTTGCATCAATCGGCAAACCTTTTACTTTAGATAACAAACCTTTAGCACAAGAAACTATTCAAGAAATCACTGCTTTCGCAATGAAGTTACTTGGAACTAAAATACAGATTTTAATCAAAGAAACTAAACTGCCAAATGAAGATAATCTAGATTTTCTTAAGTGTATTCAAATGAAGGGCTATAATCGTGTTTTAGTAGACGGTCAGGTTATAAGAATTGACGAAGAAAAAGTAGAAACTAACAAAGATTTTCTCTACGTCGTAATTTCTACTATTACGGTTTCAGATGACAAGGTTTCTAGAATTTTTGAAACTATAGAAACTGCGTTTAAGGAAAACGCCAAAGTAATTTATATTAGAAATACCGATACAAACGAACTTACTCCTTTTTCTGAACATTATCATTATCAAGACGAAATTTTTGAAATTCCAAAAGATTTTCAAGGAATATACGACAAAATAGAAAATTTTTTTATGGAAGAATTCTGCAGAGAAAAAACACCGTCCTACACAAAGGAAGACGAAAGCACGCAAATAATCAAAAAAGAAATAATCGGTATCAGTAAGGAAGCGAATGAACTAAGAGAATTTATTTACAGAGCAGCTAACTCAAAATTACCGGTTCGTCTATCAGGCGAAACAGGAGCAGGAAAAGGTTTGGCAGCAAATTTAATACATAGATTATCCCATGTCAAAGAGAAAAAATTCATGCCCATAAATGTGAGCTGTATCCCTGAATCATTAGCAGAATCTTTTTTGTTCGGCACTGAAGAAGGAAGTTTCACAGGTGCAGTTAAAAAAGAAGGAGCCTTTTTTGAAGC
>CALISC010000004.1 GCA_938041945.1 uncultured Acholeplasmataceae bacterium
TAGCTGTTGAAACTACTTCAAAAGTACCGTCTGCTAAGTGCAAAATAGAAACGTCAAAAGTACCTCCACCAAGGTCAAAGACAAGTACAGTGTGTTCTTTGTCTTGTTTGTCAAAACCATAGGCAAGAGCAGCCGCAGTTGGTTCGTTGATAATTCTGCGAACATTAAGTCCAGCGATTTTTCCAGCGTCTTTAGTGGCTTGTCTTTGCGCGTCATTAAAGTATGCAGGCACGGTAATTACGGCCTCAGTAACTTCGGCGCCAAGATAAGCCTCGGCAGTTTTTTTCAAAGATTGTAAAATCATTGCAGAGATTTCTTCTGGTTTGTATTCACCTTTAATAGTTTTGGTTTTAAAGTTAGTTTCACCCATATGTCTTTTAATTGAAGTCACAGTGTCTGGGTTAGTCATTGCCATTCTTTTAGCAGCCTCACCTACAATAATTTCAATGTTGCCACCGTTGTTTTTAAAAGCAACTACTGAAGGCGTAGTTCTACCACCTTCTGCGTTTTGAATAACTTTTGCTTCACCTGCTTCCATTACAGAGACGCAAGAGTTTGTTGTACCTAAGTCAATACCAATAATTTTATTTGTTTTTGCCATAATTAGTTTCCTCCTTTTGAAACTTCGACCATTGCAGGTCTAAGCAAACGGTCTTTATACATATAACCGATTTGAATAATTTTAGTAATTGTGTTTTCAGGTTGTGTGGACTCTACTTTTTCTAAAGCAGAGTGATACATTGGGTCGTAGTCTGAACCAATAGTTGGTTCAATTGGCTTGACGCCTTCAGCTTCAAGTAAAGTAAATATTTGGTCCTTTAGCATCTTGAAGCCAATTAAGAAATTTTTAAGTAGTTCGTTTTCAGTTGGCATTTCAACGACTTGTCTGAGTTGGTCAAGCGGTTGAATTAGTTTGTCAATTAGACTCATGTTGGCGTATTTAAAAGTAGTTTCTTGTTCTGCTTTGATGCGCTTTTTGTAGTTTTCAAACTCAGCCGCAATTCTCAGGACTCTTGAGTTTGCATCAATTAACTCGGTTTCTAGTTCCTTGAGTTTTTGGGCTTTTTTTGACTTGTTTTTAGAATCTGCAGCTTGCGGTGGTTTTTCTTGGATGTATTCGGGATTTTCGTTAATTTTTTTGTCGTCTTTATTCATCTGTCACCTCTTTTTTAAAAAGTTCAAGTAGTTTAATTTCTATGTATTTAAGTAATGGAATAATTGTATTGTAGTCTACGTTGTCGGGAGCCAGCAGCGCAAGACAAGAAACTGAGTTTCCGGTTCTGTAAGGCAAGGTAAATAAAACTGCTGGATATTTGTTGATAAAGTCTATTTCTTTTGTGAAACGAACAGCCAACCCTGTGTCTTCGTTAATCAGATTTTTTAAGTTGCTTACGGACAGCAGCAGTTTAAACGAATGCATTTCTGCGCTGGTTTGGAAAAACTGATTGTCTTGGAAGTTCTCAAAACCAAGTAGGGTGTATTTGTCGCTGTGCAGATTAACAATTTCTTTTCTAAG
Organism: uncultured Acholeplasmataceae bacterium; assembly: GCA_938041945.1. Taxonomy (GTDB): domain Bacteria; phylum Bacillota_I; class Bacilli_A; order Acholeplasmatales; family Acholeplasmataceae; genus CALISC01. The sequence goes on from CALISC010000004.1 coordinate 1,517, forward strand.
AACTTTGATTAAAAAGCGAATGAACTTAGTTTTGGGGTCGTCTGCTAAAACTGGTTGTAGTTGAAATGCGAGTGTATCTATGACTTCGGTAAGTTCCTTGTTTTCCAAAGTATTGGTCAAAGCAGTGAGCCAGTCTGTTAAGACGCTTAACTTAAAGTATTTAGGTATATCTATTTTATAGTGGCTAACCCGGCCGTTTTCTAAAACTATTAAGAGCACTGCCTGCTGTTCGCTTAAAGCAATTAGTTGAATTGATTTGACTTTTTGCGAAATCGTATAGGATTCGTATGAGACTATACAACTTTTTTTAATTGAAGAAAGCAGGGAAGTCAGGGCTTCTACAACTC
>CALISC010000005.1 GCA_938041945.1 uncultured Acholeplasmataceae bacterium
TGTATTTTAGGTTTTGCGGCAAAAACACACATTTATCGCGAAGGTCTCTAATTTCATCAACACCGTTGTTGCTCGCTCCATCTATTTCTACAATGTCTACGGTTTGTTCTTGCTCAATTGCAAGACAGTTTGTGCATTTTCCGCAGGCATCACCTGTAGTTAGTTTCTCGCAGTTAATGGCTTTGGCAAAAATTCTGGCAATCGTGGTTTTGCCAATTCCTCTGGTGCCAGCAAAAATAAAAGAATGTGGGATGCTGCCACTTTTTAAAATTTGTCTAAGGATTTGAATGATTACCGTTTGACCTACAACTTCTTTGAGTTTACTTGGTCGGTATTTACGATATAAAACTTTATACATAGTTATTTATTTGCCAAGGCAAAAATGACTAAAGATGTTTTTATTAACATCGTCATCATATACCTCGCCAAGTATCTCCTTTATAGCGTTGTAAGCGGATTTAATGTTCATAACTATTAAGTCAGCAGTCAAAAAGTCCGCAGAGATATGGGCTTCTTTTAGTTCAGAAATTGCTTTTTCAAGTAAAGCAATTTGTCTTTGATTTGACAAAAAAGCCAGGTCTCTGGTGTCAAGGTCTGTTAACTTTAACTTAGCTAAAATTGCGTCTTCAAGCGGTTTTAAGTTTTCATCAAAAGTAGAAATGTAGACAGCGTCTTTGTCTTTTTCTTCAATACCTAAGTCCTTTTTGTTTGCAATCTTAATTAGTTTTGCAGGGTCTATTTTATTTAAGATTTCTAGGTCTTCTTTGGTTAACTTTTGGTTAGCCTCAAAAACAAATAAAACTAAGTCAGCGGTTTTAATAGTATCTAGGCTCTTTTGAATTCCAAGATTCTCAACTAGATTTGTGCTTTTGCGGATTCCTGCGGTGTCAAGTAGGTTAAGTGCAATGTTGTTGAGCACAATTTTACCTTCAACTATGTCGCGGGTTGTGCCTTGAATGTCGGTAACCAAAGCCTTGTCTTGTTTTAAAAGAGAGTTTAAAAGTGATGACTTGCCGACGTTGGGTCTACCAACAATTGCAACCGAAATGCCTGTTTTAAGCATTGTAGTATTTTTTGAGTTTCGCAAAAACTCAGTTAAAGCGGTTAAAATCGCATCAATTCTGGATTTTAATTCAGAGGTTTCAAGATCTGCGGTTTCATCAAACTCAGGGTATTGTAGTTTGACTTCAATGTCTGAAATTAAGTTTAGAACTTGCTCTTTAAACTCAGAAATTTTTTTGCCAGTTTTACTAAGTAGTGAGTTTATTGAAATTTTAGCAGCACTTTTGGTGTCTGCCTCAATTAAGTCCATCACGGCCTCAGCTTTAACTAAATCTATCCTGCCATTTAAATAAGCGCGGTAAGAAAACTCACCAGGATGTGCCATTCGGATATTTAGACTAAGTAGCCGCTCTAGTACTAAATTAGTTACCAAAACCCCACCGTGACAAGAAATTTCAAGCATATCATCAGCGGTAAAAGAATGAGGTTTTCTAAATACTGCCACTACTACCTCGTCAATTGGTTGGCTGTCTTTGCCTAAAATAAAGCCGTAGACTAAGGTGTTGCCAGGAACTTGAGTTAAGTCTTTGCCTTTAAAGATAGTGTTGACTTCGCTAATGCAGGTTTTTCCCGAAACTCTTATAACTGAAATCGACCCCTTACCAAAAGGGGTCGCAATTGCAGTGATATTTTCAAAATCAGTGTTGTTTAAACTCATCAACGTGTCTAGTTTGCAAATCGTCTTCTTTGTTTAAAATAGCGTTGGCGTCTTCTGCTTTCATCTCGCCTTGTTTAACTTTGTGAATTAAGTTATTGCGGCAACTTACAAATGGATTTTCTTTGGAAACCATGTCGCGAATAAAGATGTAAATGATAATAACAGTTGCCCCAATTACGCCAATCAGCAGATAACCAGATCCCAAAATTAAGCCTAAAATTGCGCAGGCCCAAATAGAGGAAGCCGTGGTTAAGCCTTTAATAGACATCTTGTCTTTAATGATGACACCGGCTCCAATGAAAGAAACTCCGGCAACAACTTGTGCAATGATTCTTTGACCTTCATTGGGCTGAAAAGCATTCAGTTCAAACATCAGTCTTTGAGTGATTGCTATTGAGCAACTGGCAATTCCTACCAAAAAGTAGGCAGAAACTCCGACTGCTTTGCCTAAATTACGGCGTTCAAGTCCAACGATTACCGCATAAATCATGATAATTAAAAGCGGCAAGATGACTTTAAACAACCAGTCTTGGCCTGTTTGCAAGGCTTGCAAGTCAAGTGAACCTTTGGTAACAGCCTCTGAGATTTTAGAATTCGGATTTGCTGATTTATTAGTAGTAATGTTTAAAAGTAGTTCCAGCATTGTTAGTTATTTTTCTTTAAAACTTCCACAATTCTGGCGTCAAGAGCGTCAATTACTTTTGTGTGTTGTTTCATTTTATCCAAGTGGCAGCCAGCGGCAAAGTCGTGTCCACCTCCTGGAGGGAATTTGTTGCAAACTGAAGCAATTTCTACTTGATTTGAACGAACTCGCACGCGAACTGAATTTTCAAGTTCAATAAATAGGACCCAAACAGGGCAGCCTTCTATTCCGGCCATGGCGTTAATCGCTGCTGCTGTGTCTTCTTGAGTTAAGTTAAATTTCTTTTGAATATCGCGAGTTGCAAGAAAGTAAACCACGCCGTTTTTTGAGCGTTTAATGTTAGAAAGAAGATAACCTTTATATTTAAGTTGAGCAAAAGTTGTTTTAGAAAGTTCACGATCTACGTATTCAAGGTCAGCGCCTTTAGAGACTAAAAAAGCTGCCATTTGAAAAGTAGTTTCAGTAACTCCGCGGTATCTAAATCCGCCTGAATCTGTAACTAGCCCAGCATATAGTGCTTGTGCGCCCTGTTTAGTGATAAGAAGTTGGTCTCTGAACTTATACAAGAAATAAGTGATCATTTGGCAAGCCGCTGGCGCTTCTTCGTGTACCCAGTTGATGTCGCCGTATTGATCCATTACGATATGGTGGTCAATTTTAATGATTTCTTTAGCCAATTTAAAGCGTTGATCTGCAACTCGCTCTTGCGTTGCGGTGTCTACAACAATGGCTAAAGACTTTTTAATAGTTTCGTCGTCAAGAGTGTCAAGTTCTCCAAGAAAACGCAGGTAAGGTGTGTGGTCACCAAGTGAGTATACTTGTTTTTTGGGAAAAGTTGTCTCGATGATGTTTTTAAGACCAAGTGATGAGCCAATGCAGTCGCCATCTGGTCTTTTATGTGAGTAGATTGTAATAATGTCGTATTCTTTGATTTTTTTTAAAATTAAACTAATGTCCATGTTTTTACTCCTTATTATTTATTTTTGGTTTTGTAAAATTAGTTCGTTTAAATCTCTAATCATGGCTTTAGCCACTTCAAAGTTGTCTAGGGTTGCCCCACACGCGAGTGCATGCCCGCCACCTCCGTATTTTTTGGCAATATGCACAACTTCTATTTCTCGGCTACGCAATTCACAAATTACTTTGTCTTGTTCAGCGGAATACGTGAAGTTTGCCCAAATTGGAATTTCTTTAATGCCAGCAAGTAAGTTAACCATACCGCGGCTAATTGAAAAGAAATCGTATGTTCCTAGGGACTCTAAAAACTCTTTGGTATTAAAAAAGTAAGCAACTGAGCCTTCAATTTGCATGCGAGTAGCAAACTTCGCTTTAGTTTGGCGCTCTTCCAGAGTTTCTACATACAGCCACTTATAGAACTTAAGCGGGTTTGCACCCAGAGCGGTTAGTTCAGCGGCTATTTGAAATAAGCGTGGGGCGTTAGTTAAATACTGAAAACGTCCGCTGTCGGTAATTATTCCGTTTAGTAGGTAATCAGCTGCTATTGCAGGGATTTTTAGTTTTAGTTTTTTTGCAATGTCGTAAACATAAGCAGCCGCGGCCTCGTAAGTTGGATCGGAATAAACGTGCGCGCCTGCTACATCTGATTTGTTTTCGTGGTGGTCAATAATTACCACGTCTTTGGCAAACAAATAGCGGTTATCCGAAATCATGTAAGAAACTGCGACGTCTGTAATAAAAACAAGTGAGTCTTTGTAAAAACTATCTGGAATTTCGTTCATGGCGTTTTCGTAGTCAAACTTGTTGTGGTCACCTACTACATAGACTTCTTTTTCTGGGAAGTTTTCTTTAATTATGTGCATCAAGCCCATTTGTGAGCCAATTGCGTCCATATCTGGTTTGGTGTGTCTGTGAATAATAATGCGGTTGTGTTTTTTTAAAAGTTCTTTAATCGTTTTCATTCAATACCTCTGACAAATATTATACTATTTTTTAAACCTGTTTTTCAAAGTGCCGAAACTATAAATAAATAAATTTCTTGCATCCCGTTAACTAAATTAACCTCGGCGTATGGACAAAGTGTTTGGATGTATTCCTCAATCTCTCTAGCCTCTTCGTCAGACACAGCCTTACCGTAAAATAGAGTGACAACTTCGTTTTCTTTAGAAAGAATTTGGGAAAGCAAGCAACGTGTTGCGTCAAAAATATTTTCAACAGAACAAGTAATTGCGCCTTCAGAAATTCCAAGATAATGACCTTTTCTTATGTCAATACCGTTTTGTTTGGTGTCGCGAATTGCATAAGTTATCTCACCAGTTTGAGCGGTCTGTGCGATTTCTTGCATATTGTCAATGTTGGTCTTAAAGTCAGCGTTACAGTCAAACACAGAAAGTGCTGCAACCCCTTGGCCAAGATTTTTAGTCTTAATTACTGCGATATTACGATCTTTAACTAAGTTAGTCGTTTGTTCTGCCGACATAATGATGTTTGAGTTGTTGGGAATGATAATAATGTTTTTGGCGTTGACTTTCTCAACTGCTTCAATGAAGTCTTGGGTAGACGGATTCATGGTTTGGCCACCGGCCACTATGTAGTCAACTCCGTGTTCAAGTAAGTATTGGCGAACTCCGTCTCCGTTAGCCACTGCAATCAGTCCGTATTCTTTTTCAGGAGTTTTGGTAGTTGGTTTTTGTGCAGCCACCGCCTCTTCGTTTTGCAGTTTCATGTTGTCTACTTTAATAGATCTGACTTCACCTAGTTCTTCGGCGTTTTTAAGTAGGTTAAGAGGTTGGTTGGTGTGAATGTGGACCTTTAGTAGTTCTTCGTCGTGAATCACCACCATTGATTCGCCAAAGTCTTTAATTTCTTGAATAAATTTTTCTTTTGAAAATTGTTCTGGTTTGTCTAAAATCAAGACAAACTCAGTGCAGAACTTAAACTTAATTTCACCAATTACGTGGTCGTAAGCAGTACTTTGTTCTGAGTTTAAAACAAAAGACTTGGTTGTGGTTTTAGTTGCTTCTTTTATAACTTTACCGTTAATAAAGTGTACAAAACCCTCAACAATTTTAACAAAACCAGCACCACCGCTGTCTACAACATTAGCCTCTTTTAAGACAGGTAAAAGCATAGGGGTTTTCTGCAAAGTAATTTTAGCCTGGTTAAAGTAAGTGGTTAAAGTGTCTTCAAAAGTAATTAGTTTGCCACGTTTTAAACGCAAGTGTTCGCCTGCTTCACGAAGTACGGTTAAAATTGTTCCTTCAATTGGTCGAACTACACCACTATAGGCTACTTTATAGCCAGAAATTAAGGCATCAATTAGTTGTACTACTGTAAGTTCTTGGCTATCTACTTTGCCAAGTTCTTTAGCAAATCCACGGAAAAACTGAGAAAGAATAACACCTGAATTGCCGTGTGCGGCAACTACTAGTTCGTGTGAAAAATCTTTGGCAATTTCTGCTATAGTCTTGGTTTTGAAATCTAAAATTTTAATCTTGTTAGCGCCTGCATTGATAGTAAGATGCATGTTGGTTCCAGTGTCGCCATCTGGAATTGGAAAGACATTTAAGTTATTAATTTCGTCGATGTGTAGCCTTAAGTTGGCAGCTCCATTCATCAGCATTTTGGTAAAAAATTCGCTTGTTATTGTTTTGTGTTCCATTAATAAACCTCAGTATCTTTATTATACCTTAAATCTCTTTATATTATATTAGGCTATTTTTGGCTAGCAGATGGGGTTGGTGAGATAAAGTTTAGGTTAACGCATTCACCTAAATCCAAAATTATGTCTTGTCCTGTTACGCAAGTGTTTTTAGTTAAGATAAAGTAAATCCACTCAGCAATTTCTTTTGGCTCAATCCAGCGTTTTAAGATATTTTGGCTTGCAACTGCTGACATTGCCGCTTCATCCTTATACAAATTCGGCTCTAAATTGGTGTGAACTGGGCCTGGGCTCAATGAGTTAACTAAAGTTTGGTATTTTCCGCCAAGAGTTTTAGCAAGATGTTTGGTGTAGTTAATGCGAGCGGCTTGAGCAGCTGCATGTAAAGGTTTACCGAACCCATGGTGCCCAGCGGTTGAGGCTATGTTTAAAACTGCTTTCAAATCTTTACTTTCGTATTTGTTAATAATGTTAATATAGCCTTGTAAGTTGGTTTCCAAGGATTTTTGCTCGTCCATTGTGCCAGCATTGTTTAAAATATATGAGATATTTTTTAAATCAGGAAGGTTTTCAAAATCTGTTACCGATACTTTAAAGTGTTGGTAGTTTTTGTCTTCAATGGTCGTTGTATTTTGGTCAATTCCGTAAACTAAATAATTGTTCTTTAAAAAAATTTCAGCGGCGGCTTTGCCAATTCCACTTGAACTTCCTGTGATTAAAATTGTTTTCTTTTCCATATTTAAAGTTTAACATACAAAAAGTTTAAAATTGCGAAAAAACCCTGATTATGCTAAAATATTACGAGAGGAGATTTATAAACATGGGAATATGCGCTATTAGCGGCAGAAAACAACTTGCCGGAAATAATCGATCACACTCTCTTCGTGCGACTCGCAGAGTCTGGAACTTAAACTTGCAACCAGTGAAATTTACTGACGAAGCAGGTCACACTCACAAAGTCATGGTTTCAGCAAGAGCTCTTCGCACTTTGAGAAAACAAGAACGATAATTAAATTAAAATAAATTAAAAAAAGGAACACTAAACGTGTTCCTTTTTTATTTCCTTTAAAATGGCTTATTTTAGCCATTTTAAAGGAGGTTAATTTGCTAAAAGTTATTTTTTAAGTGAGTCTTTAACGAAGTTGTAAATTGTTCTAACACCAACTCCGCTTGCTCCGTCTGCGTAGTAAAGGTATGGTAGGTTGTAAGCAGTTCCGGCGATGTCGACGTGAACATATGGAACTTTTTCAGAAAAGTAAGTTAAGAAAATTCCGGCAGTAATTGAACCTGCGCCACCAGAGCAAACATTTTTAATTGTACCAAATGTACCTTTAACTGCCTCTTCGTGTTTTTTAGAGATTGGAAATTGCCAAATTCTCTCACCAGCCGCTTCACCTGCTTCAATTACTTTTTGAGTTAGTTCAGGGTAATAAGAAACACAACCAGAAATATCGGTTCCAAGTGAAACGATGCAAGCACCTGTTAGAGTTGAAAACTCAACAATTGATTTAGATTTAACTTCAGTGGCAGCCCAGTGAATTGAGTCGGCCATAGATACACGGCCTTCTGCGTCTGTGTTGTCAACTTGAATAGTAACTCCTTCTTTGTGAGTTTTAAAAACGTCTCCATTTTTATAAGCGTGACCGGATACAGCATTTTCGCAAAGTGACATTACGCCGCAGACATTTTGTTTAACTTTGTTTTTAGCCAGCGCTAAAATTGCCGAAACCACCGCAGCTGATCCTGACATGTCAGTTTTCATTGTTAGCATATTAGTGTAAGGGATTTTTAAAGCGTATCCTCCACTGTCATAAGTTATTCCTTTTCCAACAAAAGAAAGGAATTCATCGTCTGCCTTGTTTGGTTGATATTTAATAACCACAAATCTTGGGTCGTTGTCAGAACCACTACCAACGGCAAGTGCTGCAAACAGTTTGCGTTCTTGCATTTGTTTTTTGTCAAAAACAGTAACTTCAACGTCTTTAAAAGGTTTAAAAGTTTCTTTAATTAACTCAGCGTAGTTAGCAGGGTATAGGTCGTTTGCTGGTGTGTTAATTAAATCACGACAAAGAAAAATTGAGTCTGCTAAGTTTTTAAGTTCAGTCAGTGCTTCTTTTTCATCTGCAAACTCACCTAGTCCGATTTCTGGTAAAAACTGAGTTTTGTCGGCTCTATAGCGGTTGTATAGGTAAATTCCGTGGTAAAAACCTTCAACTAAGTAAATTGTGTCAAGAGTTTTTACGTGCCCAAAATCTAGATTAACGCTCTTAATTTTTCTGGCTTCTAGGAATTTAACTAATTTAAACCCGGCTAAGCGAAGTTCTTCGGGAGTTCTGTCGCCTAGTCCTAGATAAACTGTGCCTGTGTTTTCTAAACTAAGTAAATCCAGAATTTCACCGGCTTGTGCTTTAAAGCCGCGTTTTTCAGAAAGTTCTTTTAAAAGAACACACTTAGTGCTTGCTTTAACTAAAGCAACTTTAACTGCAGATTTTGTTTCTTTTACTAATTTCATAAATAAATTTCTCCTAAAATAAGTGCAAAAGAGAACAACACTTTTTTTAGAAAAAAAGCGTAGTTCTCAATTGTTAGTGTGATTAAATTATTTTTATAAAGTAATTATACAAACTCAAGAATTGACATTGGGGCGTTGTCGCCTTTACGGCCAACTGTTTTAATGATTCTAGTGTATCCACCGTTTCTGTCTTTAAAACGTGGGGCTACAGTTTGAAATAGCTTAGATAAAACTGTTTCGCCTTTAGTGTCAGTCTCTACATCTCTAAGGTAAGTTCTGGCTAAACGACGGGCATTGATGTCGCCTTTTTTGCCAAGGGTAATTAGTTTTTCTACCATTTTTTGAGTTTCTTTGGCCTTAGAGTGAGTAGTAATAATTCTTTCTTTAACGATTAGTGCTGTCGCTAAGTCTCTAAGTACTGCTCTTAGGGCAGCTGAGTTTCTAGATAGTTTTGATCTCATTATTATAGTCCCTCCTCAATATCGTCAAAAATTTCTTTAATTAAAGCATCGTCATCATCAACTGTTTTTTTAGTAATTGTGCTGTCTTTAAACTCAGCCAATTTGTTTTGCAGTTCGATAAATGAGTTTTGACCAAGGTTGCGGATGCTTTTAATTTCTTGGTCAGTCATGTCAAGTAGTTGATCAATTGTTTTGATGCCTTCGCGAGAAAGTGCATTGTATAGACGAACAGATAAGTCTAGTCTGTCAATTGTTAAGTTTTTATCAACTGCTTGTGCAGTAGTTTCTGCCTCTTCTGCGATGTAGTCTTGGAATTGTTCAGCGTTTTCAGAAATTTGTCGAACTGCACCAAATAATTCACTTAGCATAGAAGCGGCTTCAGAAATTGCGTCTTTAGCGTCAATTGCGCCGTTTGTTTCAACTTCTAAGATTAACTCGTCATACCCACCTTGCAGTTTTTCAACGTTAAAGTTAACGCGTTTAACTGGGGTAAAAATTGAGTCAAGTGCGATTTGTCCAATGTGGTCAAGATAAGCTTTGTTGTCGTTTTGAGTAACGTAACCGGCACCTGTTGCTAAAGTTGCGGTAAGTGAGATGCTGGTGCCTTTATTTAAATGACAAATTACGTGCTCAGGGTTAACAACTTCAACTCCTGCTGGCAACACTAAGTCGCCAAGTGTGATGATTTCTTTGTCAACTTCGTCTAAAGAAACTTCTGCGCGGAAACCAGGTTCAACTGAATCTAGTTTAAAAATTGCGTCTTTTAAGTTCAAAACTATTTCTACAACGCCTTCTTTAACGCCAGGAATTGTTGAAAATTCATGTGGAACGCCTTTAATTTCTACGTTAATTAAGGCTGCTCCCGGAATTGAGGCAAGCAGTACTCGGCGAAGAGCATTGCCGATTGTGATACCGTAACCACGGTCAAGAGGTTTAATTGAAAATTTTGCAGTAGTTTTATCTGCAGAAATTACGGAAATTGCGTTTGGTCTTTCAAATTTTAAATTACGCATACTTCCTCCTAGCCGCGTGGACGCTTAGGTGGGCGGCAACCATTGTGTGGAACTGGTGTGTTGTCTTCAATTGAAACAATTTCAAGTCCTGCAACTTGCAGTGAACGAATTGCGGATTCTCTACCTGGTCCAGGTCCTTTAACAGAAACTTCTACCTTAATCATGCCATTTTCCATTGCTGCTTTTGCAGCGGCTTCTGCGGTAATTTGAGCTGCGAATGCTGTTGATTTACGAGTACCTTTAAAGCCTTGTGCACCGGCTGAAGACCAAGCGATGGCGTTGCCATCAAGGTCAGTGATTGTAACAATTGTGTTGTTAAAAGTTGTGTGAATGTATGCTTTGCCAAGAGGTATGTTTTTACGTGCTTTGCGACGTGTGCTTACTTTTTTAGCCATTGTTCATTCCTCCCTATTTCTTTTTATTGGCAATCGCTTTTGCTTTGCCTTTGCGAGTGCGGGCGTTGTTTCTAGTATTTTGTCCACGCACTGGTAGTTGTTTACGGTGGCGAATACCGCGATATGAACCGATTTCCATTAAACGTTTAATGTTTAGGTTAACATCACGACGAAGGTCACCTTCAACTGTGTATTTTGCTACTTCTTTGCGGATTTTTGACAAATCGTCGTCGTTTAAATCTTTAACACGCACGTCTTCAGAGATTCCGGCGTCTTTTAGAATTTTTTGAGCAAGTTTAACACCAATACCATAAATGTAGGTAAGTGAAATTACTACTCTTTTGTTTGAAGGGATATCTACCCCAGCGATTCTGGCCATATATTAATCTCCTATCCTTGTCTTTGTTTATGGCGTGGGTTTTCGCAAATTACACGCACATAACCTTTTCTTTTAATAACTTTGCAGCTATCGCACATTGGCTTAACTGATGATCTGACTTTCATAAGTCCTCCTTATTTTTTGCGATAAATAATGCGGCCTTGAGTTAAATCATATGGTGATAATTCTAAAGTTACTTTATCGCCAGGTAAAATGCGTATGTTATTCATGCGGATTTTACCAGATACTCGGGCCTTAATCTCGTGTCCACTTTCTAGTCTGCATAGAAACACAGCACTAGGTAGTACTTCAACAATTACAGCATCAATTTCTATTTGTTCTTTTCGCATAGTTTAGTACCTTTTATTTAAATTTTGGGAGTGAGTATTTCATATCCGTCTTTAGTGACGTAGACCGTATACTCAAAGTGGGCAGCGGGTTTGTGGTCTTTGGTGACAGTTGTCCAACCGTCTTTTTGAATTTTTACTTTGTGTGAACCAAGATTTACCATCGGTTCAACGCAAATGGTCATACCTTCTTTAATTTCGGTGTGCTTCATGTGTTGGTTGAAGTGAAAAATGTATGGGTCTTCGTGGAGTTTTTCGCCAATTCCGTGGCCACAAAACTCACGAACTATACCATATTTAAACGGTTTTAAGTAGTTTTCAATGGCTTTGCCGATATCTGTAATAAAGTTACCAGGTTTTACCTCAGAAAGTCCTTGGATTAACGCTTCTTTAGTTCTTTCAACTAAGTCTTTTACTTCTGGTGTGACTTCGCCAATTTCGTAAGTCCACGCAGAGTCAGCGTGCCAACCATCTTTTAGAACTCCTAAGTCTAGCGAAATAATGTCGCCTGATTTTAAAACCACGTCTTTAGAAGGAATGCCGTGGACTACGCAGTCATTGACACTCGCACAAATTGAGTGCTTGTAGCCTTCGTAGTTCAAAAAAGAAGAAACAACACCTTGTTTAGCAAGAAAATCATAAGCAATCTCGTCTAATTTTAAGGTGGAAACACCTGGTTTAAGATGTTGTTCAAGTTCTTTTCTTAGTTCTGAAAGAATCCTACCGGATTCTTTCATTTTACTAAGTTGTTCAGGGGTTTTAATAGTAATCATAACTATTTACCTAAAACCTCAATAATTTGGGCTTTAGTGTGTTTAATGGAAACATTGCCGTCAACTGTGCAAAACAGACCTTTATCTTCGTAAAACTGCTCAATTGGCTTGGAGTTTTCGTGGTAAAGCGCAAGTCTTGCGCGAATTGTGGCTTCTTGGTCATCTGCTCGCTGCACAATATCAGCGTTGCATTTGTCGCATTTGCCTTCAACTTGCGGTGGCATGTTTGGAATGTGGTAAGTCTCGCTACATTTTGGACAAACTCGGCGACCAGCTAAGCGCTGAACTATTAGTTCATCTGCTGCATCTATATTTACAACCTTTGTGATTGAAAATCCAAGTTTAGCCAAAATTCTGTCAAGTTCAACGGCTTGAGCAAGATTGCGAGGGTATCCATCTAAGATAAACCCACCCTTGGCATCTGGTTGACTTAAGCGGTCTAAGACTAGTTCGTCGGTCAAAGAATCTGGAACTAGTTCTCCAGCTGCCAAAATAGCTTTCACTTTCTTGCCTAGCACTGTTTCGTTTTTAATGTTTTCGCGAAACATATCCCCAGTAGAAATGTGAGGGATTGAGTAGTGAGTTTTTAAAACTTTGGCCTGTGAGCCTTTACCTCCACCAGGAGGTCCCATTAAAATAATTATCATTAACCAAAAATCCCCCTATATTGATTGCTTTCAGCGTCTGTTTCAATTTGTTTAGTAGTCTCTATTGCCACACCTACGACGATTAGTAGTGAAGTTCCACCAAGAGTAATGGCTGAAGCCTCAGCGCCTTGTAGACCAAAAATCACAGCGGTTAAAATTGGTAGTGAAGAAATAATTACTAAGTAAATTGTGCCGATAACGTTGACTTTAAATAAAGTCTTGGCAATAAAGTCTTTAGTGTCTTCGCCTGGACGAATTCCTGGAATATAGGCGTTTGATTTAGATAAGTTGTCAGAAATTTTTTCAGGGTCAAACTGCATAAAGGTGTAGAAAAACGAAAAAGCAATAATTAGCAGAATATAGATAATGTAGCCAATTGGTCTTTGGAAGTTAAAGATTTCGTTAACCCAAAAACCGCCACCAGATGAATAATTTTGAGTAATAAACCCGGTAATTGTTTGCGGGATACCCAACAGAGTTGATGCAAAAATTACGGGCATCACGTTTCCAGTGTTAACTTTAATTGGGATATTTGAGTCTGATTGCGCTTGGCGGTTGGCGTGTTGAATTGGTATTTTACGGCTAGAGGTTTCAACGAATATTACCCCTAGAATAATAGCTATATAAAGCAGAGTAATTACCACGAAGTTAACGTAGTGTGTCCATTTAGTTGCTTCTGTGATGTATTTTTTAGTCATCATGCTAAACATTGAAGGAATTGAAATAATAATACCTGCAGTAATTAGCATTGAAGAACCATTGCCGATACCTTTTTGGGTAATCATGTCGGCAAACCAAATACAAATCGCAGTACCAGCAGCTATAGTCAGACCTATATAGATCATTGCCATGCCGATGTTGCCAGAAAATCCAACAAAGAACTGAGTTCCGCGGCCGGCTGAGAAAGAAAGGACAAGCGAAATACCTTGGACAAAAGCAATCGCGATTGCCAGCACTCGGTTAATTTTATTAATTTTGTAGCGGCCTTCTTCACCTTGTTCTTGCCATTCTTTAAAGGTAGGCACTACCATTGGCAAAAGTTGAGTGACGATAGACGCCGTAATATAGGGAGAAATTCCCATAGCCAGGAAAGAAAAGCGTTCTAGCGACCTTCCTGAGAAGTTATTTAAAATCGCAAAGAATCCAAGTCCATTTTCAAATAGGTTGCGAATTGCATCTACATTAACCAAAGGCATTGGGATGAAAGACATCACCCTTAGCGCTAAAAGTAGAGCAAGTGTAAAGATAAATCTTTGCAGAATTTGTTTATTGGATAAAATTCTTTTGACTCTATTCATTGTTAAATTGCCTCAAATGTGCCGCCAAGTTCTTGGAGTTTAGTTAAGGCAGATTTAGAGATTTGGTGAACTTTTAAAGTAAGTTTTTTGCTAAGTTCTCCGTTTAGTACTTTAACTGCTTTAAAAGGTTTAGAAATTAAACCTTTTTCTAAAAGTAGATCAACAGTAACCACTGTGTCTGCTTCAAAGCAATTTAAAGCTTCTAGTGAAACGATTGCGTTTTTAGTTTGGTTAAGTGAGTGAAAACCACGTTTCGGCAAACGTTGGAATAGTGGAAGCTGTCCACCTTCAAACCCTGGGCGAGTTCCGCCACCTGAACGTGCGTTTTGACCTTTGTGGCCTTTACCGGCAGTTTTACCAGTACCTGAGCCAATTCCACGGCCTAGTCGTTTCTTATTTGGACGTGGGCGTAAGTTTTTAAGTTCGTTAAGCATAAACAAAGGCCTCCTTATTTCGCTTCCTTGACTTCAACCAAGTGAGCAATCGTTTTAATTTTACCTTGGTTAACAGGAGTGTCTTGTAAAACTGCTTCGTCGTTGATGCGTTTTAGACCTAAAGTTTCGGCAGTTTTAACTTGACGTGGTAAACGTCCGATTAAAGAACGTTTTAAAACAACTTTTAGTTTCATAGGTTTTTCACCTCCACGCCACGTAGACGAGCGATTTCTTCTTTAGTTTTAAGTAGTTTAAAACCTTCAAAAGTTGCTCTAATCATGTTAATAGGTGTACGAGAACCAAGTGATTTTGACAAGATGTTAGAAACTCCGGTCAACTCACATACAGCACGAACCGCACCACCTGCAACAATTCCGGTACCGTCTGATGCTGGTCTTAAAACAACGTGTCCAGAGCCGTAAACTCCTTCAATGTAGTGAGGGATAGTGTTGTTCACGATAGGTACAGTAATTAGGTTTTGTTTAGCCTGTTCAATTGCTTTTTTAATAGCGTCTGGAACTTCGTTGGCTTTACCGGTTCCAAAACCTACTTTACCTTTGTGGTTTCCAACTACAACTAACGCAGAAAAACGGAAACGACGACCACCTTTGACAACTTTAGTTACACGGCCAATATGAACGACTTTTTCGTCAAATTCTTTTTCTTCTTTTTCAAATTTATCGTACATAATTTTCTCCTTTAAAACTCAAGTCCGGCAGCGCGTGCTGCTTCTGCAAGCGCTTGAATGCGGCCAGTGTAAAGATAGCCAGAGCGGTCAAACACAACTGCCTTAACTTTTGCCTTTAAGGCTTTTTTAGCAATCGCTTGTCCAAGTGCAATAGCGGCTTTTTGGTCTTTACCAAGTTTTAGTTCTTTAGTGTCAGCGGCCACTAGAGTGTGCCCTTTAGTGTCGTCAATAATTTGGGCGTAGATGTGAGTGTTTGAACGGTAGATAGATAAACGAGGACGGGCTGCTGTGCCTAAAAGATTTTTGCGAATACGCGCATGTCTTGACAAGCGAGATTCGTTTCTGGAAATTTTTAAAATCATATTCGTCCTCCTTATTTAGCGGTTTTTCCGGCTTTTTGGCGAACGTGTTCACCAACGTAGCGGATACCTTTTCCTTTATATGGTTCTGGTTTTTTAAGTAATCTAACACGGGCTGCAAACTCACCAACTAGTTCTTTGTCAATACCTTTGATGATAATTTTAACAGGACTAGGAGTTTCGCAAACTAAGCCTTTTGGCACTTCTACTTCTACTGGATGTGAAAAGCCTAAGGCTAGATTTAGTTTACCGTTTACAGAGTTTGCTTTGTAACCTACACCAATGATGTCCAGTTCTTTTTGAAATGGTTGGTGTACTCCTTGTACCATATTTGCAAGTAGGGCACGAGTGGTTCCGTGTAGTTGTTTTGTGATTTTTTCGTCATTTGGGCGAGTAATTTGAATTTGGTCGTTAGTTTGAGTGATTTTTAAAACTGTTGAAAACTGTTTTGCAAGTTCACCGTGTGGACCTTTGACCACTGTGTAGTTTTCAGGAGAAACAGAAACCGAAACGCCTTGTGGAACTACAATAATTTTATTGCCAATTCTAGACATATTTAGTTCCTCCTACCACACATAACAAAGAACTTCGCCACCAAGTCCGGCTTTTCTGGCTTGTCGGTCTGACATAATTCCTTTAGATGTAGAAATTACGGCAATCCCAAGACCATTGAAAACACGCGGTAGTTCTTCTTTGTTTGAGTATACTCGAAGACCAGGTTTTGAGACACGACGAAGACCGTGGATAACTAGTTCTTTGTCTTCTGAGTATTTAAGTTCAACGTTAATGTTTTTAGCCACACCTTCTTGAAATACTGCAAAAGAAGAAATAAAGCCTTCTTGTTTAAGTACTTTTAAGATGCGTTCTTTTTCCATAGAATGTGGAACATTTACGCTTAATTTGTGTTGTCTGTTCGCATTACGAATGCGAGTTAACATATCTGCAATTGTATCTGATACCATAAATGCCTCCTTATTCTACCAGCTGGCTTTTTTTACACCAGGAAGTAATCCTGCTGCTGCCATTTTACGGAAATTATTACGAGAAATTCCGAATTTACGAATGAAACCGTGTGGACGTCCATCAATTTGGCAACGGTTGCGATAACGACAAAGCGATGCGTTTCTTGGCAGTTTTTGTAGTGCTAAATAGTCTTTGTTCGCTTTTAGTTCGCGAGCGCGTTCTTGATAGCGTAGATAGACTTCTAGTTTTTTGTTATTTGCATTAATTTTTGATTTTTTAGCCATAATCTAAGTCCTCTATTTAGCAAAAGGCATGCCAAGGTTTTTAAGTAAACTAAATGCCTCTTCGTTGGTTTTAGCAGTAGTTACGATAACTACATCCATCCCACGGATTTTTTTAATATCGTCAAATCTAATTTCTGGGAAAATTAACTGTTCTTTAACACCAAGTGTATAGTTTCCGCGGCCATCAAAAGCAGTTTTTGAAACCCCACGAAAATCACGAACTCTAGGTAGAGAAATTGAAATTAGTTTATCTAAAAAGTAATACATTTTCTCGCCACGAAGAGTTACTTTTACACCAATTGGCATATTTTCTCTTAGTTTGAAGTTAGAAATTGATTTACGAGCGCGAGTTACAACTGGGCGTTGTCCGGCGATTTGCCCAACTTCTTTGACGATATCTTCAATAACTTTGGAGTTTTGAGCAGCGTCACCTGCTCCAACGTTAATAACGATTTTTTCAAGTTTAGGCACTTGCATCACAGATGTGTACTTAAACTCTTTAACTAAAGCAGGAATTGCTTTCTTTTGGTAATGTTCTTTTAATCTTGCTGTCATTTGCCTGCTCCTTATTTAATCGCTTCGCCTGATTTGGCGATGCGCACCTTTTTGCCGTTTTCTTTTTTAAAAGAAACACGGGTAGGTTTTTGAGTTTTTGGGTCAATTAACGCTACATTTGATACGTGGATTGGCATAGGTTTAGAAATAATTTGACCCTTTTCACTGTTTTGGTTAGGTTTTTTGGCGATTTTTGCAATATTTACGCCTTCAACTACTACCATTTCTTTGTCGCGAAGTACTTGAATTACGCGACCAGTTGTACGAGTTTTAACACCTTTTTTGTCGGTAGTGAACTTGTCTTTGCCAGCAATGATGGCAACTTTGTCTCCAGTTTTGATATACATTTAACAAATTCCTCCTTATTTACAGTACTTCTGGTGCTAAAGACAAGATTTTAGTGTAATTATTGTCTCTAAGCTCGCGGGCAATTGGTCCAAAAATACGAGTTCCACGTGGGGTTTTGTCTTCTTTGACCAATACAACTGCGTTTTCACCGAATTTAATATATGAACCATCTGCTCTGCGTAGTCCATCTTTAGTGCGGACAACTACGGCTTTGCAAACGTCACCTTTTTTCACAACTCCGCCAGGAGTTGCTTTTTTGACAGTCACAATCACAAGATCGCCAATATTGGCGTAGCGGTGGCGAGTACCACCCGGAATTTTAATTACTAAAACTTCTTTTGCTCCTGTGTTGTCTGCAACGAGTAATCTAGTTTCTTGTTGAATCATCTTGCTTCACCTCTGTTAACTAAATTACCACGGCTTTTTCAAGCACTTTAATTAGTCTAAATGACTTAGTGCGAGAAAGTGGTCTGGTTTCTGCAAACGCTACGATATCGCCGATTTTGCATTCATTTTGTTCATCGTGAACGTGGAATTTCTTAGATACCTTAAAGCGTTTGTTGTAAAGTGGATCGTTTTTATAAGTGTCAACAACGACAACTATAGTTTTATCCATTTTATCTGAAACAACTTTACCACGGAAAACTTTTCTTTTAGTTTCTCTTTCCATTGTTGACTACTCCTTTACTGTTTTTCGCTCGGTTAAAATAGTAAAAAGTCGAGCGATTTGTTTACGAGCCTTTTTAACTCTAGCAGTGTCAGTTAACTGACCTGTTGCTTGTTTGAAACGAAGGTTAAATATTTCTTGTTTTAACTCAAAAATTTTACTTTCAATTTCTTTGTCTGTATATTTTCTAAGTTCTTGCATCTTTTTCATGCTTATTTAACCTCCTTTTTCACGATTTTTGACTTGATTGGTAGTTTGTGTGAAGCCAAGCGAAGTGCTTCTTTTGCGATTTCTTCGGCAACTCCGGCAACTTCAAACATAATTTTGTTTTGTTTAACTACCGCAACCCAGTGGTCTGGAGCACCTTTTCCGGAACCCATACGCACTTCTAGTGGTTTTTTGGTGCGAGACATGTGTGGGAAGATGTTTATCCAAACTTGACCAAGTCTTTTCATGTGTCTGGTCATCGCGATACGAGCCGCTTCTATTTGTTGTGAAGTAATGTATGAACCTTGAAGGGCTTGAAGCGCAAAATCTCCGTTAATTACTTCGTTTCTACCTTTGGCAAAACCTTCGTAAGACACACGGTGTGGACGGCGATATTTAGTTCTT
>CALISC010000006.1 GCA_938041945.1 uncultured Acholeplasmataceae bacterium
TTTAACTAAACAAAATTTAAAAAAGGTAAAAAAATATGGACGAAAATCAATTAAATAACCAAGAAGTAAAAGAAACTAACCCAGAATCTGCAACTAAAACAAAGCGAATCGGGGTAATTTTAAAGTACAGCAAACCGTATACTTTAAAGAAACTAAAAAACTTACATCAGGTAAAAATTCTAAGAATATCTGAGAAACACGAGACTTGCTATCTTTACATGAACGAAGGTTTCTTTAAAAAATTTGTCTCAATTATGCGTTCAACTGGAAACATTTGGGCAGAGAAATCAGAAATTTTTCAAGACCAACATCTCAACTTTGACACAGAAATTTTTCAAGAGGCTGACGAAATTTGCGGAATGGATGTTTCTGGCATTGATCTGCAAAACATCCCTGAACTACAGGAACTTGAAAATCAGTTTACTTAATTTACAAGTAAAAAAGGTGGTTTGAAATGAAAGACAAGAAAAAACAAATTTATTTAATTTCGGCAATCGTTGCCGCTATTGTTGCTTTAATAATTTTAATTACAACTTTAGCAGTTGTTTTAAAACCAAAAACAAACAAGCCAATCAAGCAAAACGGAACTACTTACAAAATTCAGCATATTTTCCAAGGACTGGCTGGTGAAATTGAAGAAAAAATAGTTGAAGAAACTAAGGCCGCAGAAGTTGGCGCTAAAGTACAAATTACACAAGACAATCGCAAGAAAGAATACGACAACGGCTTTGAAGTTGCGGACTTTGCAGAAGAGAAAAAAATAGAAGCAAATGGTTCAACTGTTTTTCAAATTAGATACGGACGTAAATTATTTGAAGTTAACTTTGAAGTTAATTTCAATAACTCGACTTTTCCAGGCACAACCTACACAACCCCTCAGACCCAAAGAATTAAGTTTGAAGCAAAAGCCCAAAAACCTACAGACCCAGAAATTACAGCCAGTGGCAAAAAATACCGATTTGTACATTGGCAAGAAAAATCTTTAATGAACGGAGTTTACTCAAAACAAGCACCTTTTGATTTTAGTAAACCAATAACTAAAAACATCACTTTAGTTGCTTATTTTGAAGAACTTTTTTCAATTTCTTACCAAATTGAACTAGAAAAACCAAATGGCGAGTTTGAAGAAAAAACAGAAACAAAAAGTTGGTTTCAAGCGGGCGATGTTCACACAGTTAACTACAAAAATCCAGACGAGCGAGTATACAGCGAAGTTATATACGACAAAAACTCGTTAACCGTTTCTCCAGACAACAGTCAAAACAAGGTAAAAATCACGGTAAAACGCAAAATTCACGCAGTCACATTCCAAGTACTAGGTGCTAACTTAACTTTACCTAAAAAACTAGTTAGACACGAAGACAGAATTTGGGAAATAGATGTAACCCATATTTACAGAGAAGGATATTATATTCAAAATATTCAAAAAGACGCAAAAAACTACAGTTTAGCCCACCTTCAGTCAGAATTTGTCACAAAAGACCTAACGGTAGTTTTTCATTTAGCAAAAGATATTGCCGGAAAAGGAAAATACCCTCAGTCTTTGGTTTATCCAGATCCAAGTAAGTTAACTTTAATGGAAAACTCAATTAGAAGAACAGAGTATAAAATCGGCACAAAAACGCACAAAATCACTTTTAATCGTTATTTTTATCGTGATCAAAACGGAAATAAATACGAAAAGTTTGACGGAAATTTCTATAAGTTTGAAGACGTTGAGTTTATCAAAATTCCTGGCAAGAAAACCAAGTTTACCCAAAAAATCATAGACTTTGCGCCGTACACTTTTATACTTAGGGACCAAAATAAAAAAATCGCCTTTGAAAACTCATTTTTAAGTTCGCTTACCGCTGACATTGCATTAGTCTTGGGCTTTGAAGTTTCTATACCTAGTTACCAAGACTCAGAAAAATACTCAATTAAACCAGCGCTGGACTTAAACAATTTTAATAATTTGAAAAAAACTGCAACTGACTACGCAACTGCTGTCTACGTTTCTTCTGAGTATAGACAACACGGAGACTACATTGATTCTCAACTACCATATGGTGTTAAGAGAATTGATAAAATCTTAGACTCGGGCAGTCAAACCTGGTGGTTAACTTCCCAAGTTGAAGGAGAAGACTCGCAGTCTTACTATATAGATAAGTCAGGTATGTTAAGCCAAAAAAGACAAAACTATCTGTTTGGTTTAGTTGTTTGTAAGGACTAAAACAAACACAAGTCGATATTAAGTGTGTCAAGTCTTTATACTTGACGCACTTTTTATTTTGTGTTAAACTAAATTTGTATTTAAATCAAAAAAGGAGTAAATTATGGCATTAAAAATTAGACTTCAAAGATTCGGTTCAACTAAACGTCCTTTCTACCGTATTGTTGCTGCAGAAAGCCAAAGAGCACGTGACGGTAAGTTTCTGGAAATCGTTGGAACTTACAACCCACTTTCTGGTGTAGTTGAAATTAAACAAGAAGTATACAACACCTGGATTTCCAAAGGTGCTAAACCAAGCGACACAGTTAAATCACTTTTAAAGAAACAAAAATAGTTAAAGACGGAGTTTCAAACCATGGTTTTAAATTTTGAGCAAATTCTAGCCAGCTTTGTCCGTCCTCTGTTAATTTATCCAGACGCACTTGAAATTAAAGTATCAGAACAAGATGCTTTAGTAGATATTTCTATGTTAGTTGAAGAAGCAGACCTGGGCCGAATTATTGGCAAGGGTGGCAAAACCGCCGCTGCTCTTCGTCAACTACTTTATTCAATTGCCACAAGAAACGGCAAAAAAGTAGCACTGGAAATTAAAGCAAAGTAACTTAAACTTGTGTTTTTAATTGGCAAAGTAATTAAACCTTTTTCTTACAAAGGTTGGATTAAAGTGGAAAATCTTTCAGATTTTCCACGTTTTTTAATGCACGAAATTGTCTATATTGAAAACAAGCCCTTTGAAATTGAACAAAGCAAACCTGGCACTAAATGTTTACTTATTAAACTAAAAGAAGTAAACTCAGAAGAAGACGCTAAACAAATTGCGCAAAAAGAAATTTACAGCAAAGTAAGGCCTGAACTCAAAGATAGTGAGTTTGTTTGTGCTGATTTGCTTGGTAAAACAGTTTATTTTAAAGATGCGGAAATCGGTAAAGTCAAAGAAGTTTACTTTTATCCAAACCAGCAAGTTTTAAAAATTGAAAAAGCCGATCAGACTTACTTTCTACTGCCTTTCGTTAAACACTATATAGATGCGGTTGAAGAAAGTAAAATCACTGTTTTGAATTTAGGTGAATTTATATGAAGATAGACATTATTACTATTTTTAAAGAAGCCTACAGTAGTTTTTTTACAACTTCAATTGTAAATAGAGCAATTCAAAGTAAACACTTAGAAGTTAATTTACATAACTTAAGAGACTTTTCTTTAGATAAAAACCAAAAAGTAGACGACACAGTATATGGCGGCTCTGTTGGGATGCTAATGTCGGTTGAACCCATACACCGAGCAATTTCTGCGTTAAAGAAAAATAAAAACTCGTTTGTTGTTGCGTTTTCTCCGCAAGGTAAACCTTTAAATCAAGAACTACTAGACAGCCTTGCCAAAAAAGAACACTTGATTTTACTGCCAGGCCACTACGAAGGATATGATGCTAGAGCACTTAACTTCATTGACCTTGAGGTTTCGGTTGGCGATTTTGTCTTAACTTCAGGAATCTTGCCAAGCCAAATTTTAATAGATTGCCTGGTTAGACTGATTCCGGGAGTTATCAATCAAGACTCAGTTGACAAAGACACCTTTAAATACAGCTCAATCCTGAAATATCCTGAGTACACTAAACCAGTTATATACGCAGGTCTCTCAGTACCTGATATATTGTTGAGTGGAAACCATCAAAAAGTAGATGAATATAATTTTGAACAAGCAGTTTTAAGCACACTAAAAAAACGCCCTGACTTAATTAAAAACAAAGCCTTTGACTTGGATTCTTATAAAAAAATAAAAGCAATCTTTGATAAAGCAAAAGATTTTAAAAAGTGAAAAAACCTGCACATTTAGTGCAGGTTTTTCAATTCATAAAACAGGATAAAACATCCTTATTTAGTGATTAAAAAGCATTTTAACTAGTCAGTAACGTCAATTATACGAAGCGTGTTAGTACGACCGTGAGTTTGCGCCCAGCCAGAAGTTAAAATAATTGTTGCACCTTTTTTTAATCCAAACGCTTTTGCGCCGTCAATGGCTTTAGCGTCGTATTTCAAAAAGTCGTTAACATGATTAACAACTCGTGGGTATACCCCAAAGTTAAGAGCAAGTTCACACGCAGTTTTAAAGTTATCAGTCAAAGCAATGATTGGTACCTGTGGTCTGAACTTACAAATTCGGCGAGCAGTACCTCCGGTTTCCGTAAAAGCAACAATAGCTTCAACTGAAGGTAAAGATATTGAAATTTGAGCAGCAGCGACACCAATTGAGTCGTTAATAGTTTTCTCTCCACTTGGAATTAAGTTCTCTAAATTTTGTTGATACGGAAAAATTTGTTCAATTTCGGTAGCAATTTGCACCATTGTTTGAACTGCTTCTACCCCGAACTCACCAACCGCAGTCTCACCGCTTAGCATAATAGCGTCAGAGCCATCTAAAATAGCGTTTGCAACGTCAGAGGCTTCTGCTCTGGTTGGACGCGGGTTTGAAATCATAGACTCAAGCATATGGGTAGCCGTAATTACAGGCTTTCCAAAGAAGTTTGCGCGTTGTATCATTTTCTTTTGATAAATTGGAACTAAAGGAAATGAAACCTCTACACCTAAATCACCACGGGCAACCAAAATACCAGCAGCCTCTTGCAAGATTTCGTCTAAGTTTTGATATCCTTCTTCGTTTTCAATTTTAGCAATTAATGGGATATTTGGGTTTGAAGTGTTTTTAACTAACTCTTTAACCGCTAAAATATCTTGTTTTGAACGTACAAAAGAAAGTGCTATTAAATCAGCACCATGTTCAATTGAAAACAAAATATCTTTTTTATCTTTTTCAGATAAAAAGACTTGTTTAATTTTTGCACCTGGACAGTTGCAAGACTTGTGGTTTTTTAAAAAACCTGTGTGGTGAACAGTAGTTAAAATATCGTTATTTTTATATTTTTCAATAACGTCAAAACGCATTTTGCCATCATCTACTAAAATAAAGTCACCAACTTTAACACCTTTAAAAAGTTCAGGACAAGAAATGTGGAAACGCTCTGAGTTTCCTAAAACTGGCTCTTGTGTAATTAAAATCTTTTGCCCTTTTTTGACTTCAACTTTACCGTCTTCAAAGTTACCAGTTCTAATTTCTGGACCTTTGGTATCAGTCATGATTGCTAGATTGTAGTTTAGTTTTGCTCTTACTGCTTTTAGAGTTTTAAAAGTATTTTCATGCTCTGAGTATTCACCGTGTGAGAAGTTAACACGGGCTACATTCATTCCAGCGTCAATTAAGGCCTGAATTTTTTCAGGGCTACGAGAGGCCGGTCCAATTGTACAAATAATTTTGGTTTTTCTAATCATTTTTCACCTGTTTCTAATGTATATTATATCTATATGTTTATTTCAGAACCAACATTTTATTCATTCAACGATTTTTTATATTAAAAACAATTTT
>CALISC010000007.1 GCA_938041945.1 uncultured Acholeplasmataceae bacterium
CTATTAAAACTAAGTAAGGTAAAAACAAAGAAAAGTTAAAGACTCTTTTTGAGTCTAAAATTTTTCTATTCATGTTCCTTTTCCATGACGTGAATGTCTTCTGGATTGAAGTCTATGTCAACTTCTTTACCAACCGACACATAGTCAGTGGTGTGAATTGTGTAAACTCGGTCTTTGGTTTGCACATCAATTTCGTAAAATATACCTTTAAAAGCCACAGAATCTGTAACTCCTGTAAACTTACCTGTTCCTTTTTTTACAATATCTATATCTTCTGGGCGAAGTACAACTTCAACAGACTGGTTTTTAGAAAATCCTGAGTCTACGCACTCAAGTTCTTTGTGGTCAAAACTTACCAAAAAGTCGTCTTTCATTATTGCCGGAATAATGTTAGACTCACCAATAAAACGCGCAACAAAGCGGTTAACTGGTTCATTGTAAATGTCAACTGGAGTTCCAATTTGTTGAATTTCACCTTTGTTCATCACGACAATTTTGTCAGACATAGTCAGCGCTTCTTCTTGGTCGTGTGTGACAAAAATAAAAGTAATTCCTGCGTTTTTCTGCATTTCTTTTAGTTCATACTGCATCTCTTGGCGGGTCTTTAAGTCAAGAGCAGCAAGTGGTTCGTCAAGTAGCAGAACTTTGGGTTCGTTTATCAGGGCTCTGGCGATTGCAACTCGCTGTTGCTGACCACCAGAAAGCGAAGAAACTTCGCGGTTTTCAAAGCCTTGTAGACCAACTAATTTTAAATATCTTAAAACTTTTTTAGAAAGTTCGGCTTCTATTGACTTAGCCGTTACTCTTTTCTTTTTAAGTTCAGCAATTTTCTTTAAATTATCTTCAGTTTTTTCGCCTTTTTTTAGTGCTTTAATTTCTGCGTCAATTTTCGCATTTGGATGTTTTAGTGTCCAAACTTTGGCTTTATAGGCTTTTTTTAATTCTTTTAACTCCGCCTTGTCTTTGGTTTTACCAGATTTTTCTAAATATTCTTGGTGAAGTTTTTTAATTGCTTCTTTTAATTTAAAACGATAGTTTTTAATTCTAAGTGGGAAAGCGATGTTTTCAAAAACATTAAGGTGTGGGAAAAGTGCGTATTTTTGAAATACGGTGTTAGTTTGTCTTTTATGTGCAGGCACATCAACGATGCTTTTGCCACAAAACAAAACGTCACCTGAACCTGGAGTTTCAAAACCACCAATGATTCTAAGTAAAGTGGTTTTACCACAGCCAGATGGACCAAGAAGTGTAACAAACTCGTTGTCGTTGATGTTTAGAGATACACCACGAAGTACTATTTGATTGTCAAAACTTTTAGTGATGTCTTTTAGTTCAATAAGCGGTATTTCCAATGCTCGGGTCCGCCTTAGTTAGCTTTTGCAAACTGAACTAAAAAGTCAGTATCTGGATTGTCGTAGTATGTTGACATCGCCTTGTAAAGGGCTTTTCTGGTGTTTATGCCAGCAGTATCTGTTTGTGTTAAGCCAGATTCTGCTTGAAATTTCTTAAGGTATTTAATAGTGGTTTCGTCAATGTATCCATCTGTACGCAATGTCTCTGAATTTGCTTTTAGTAAGGCAGCATAGCGAAGAGATAGATATCTTTGAATGGCTTTAGCCTCAGGGTTAACAGTGTCTTTTTTAATGTCTTTATCAAGAAAATAATCTTGTTTGTCGTTTAAGGTGTAGGCGTTTTCGTCAGGTAACTTTTCAACTTCAAATGGATTGTTTTCTTTGTCTAGAGTTTGCCATTTATTTTGTGTGTGGTCAAAATAATGCCAAAAGCCTTGAGTACAAGAAAGCGTAATTTGTGGTTTTGAAAAAGTTGCTTGTTGAAGAACATAGTAACTTTGGTAAATGTTTTTACCAAAAGTTTCAGTTCCGTAAAGTTTATATCCGCCGCCATATTTTAAGCAGGCTGCTAAAACTTCGGCAGCAGAAGCTGAGCTTTGATTTACTAAAACTTTGATGTTATAAGGTTTTTTGCTCTCTAATTTACCTTCAATGATGTGCTCTTCTTTAGTTTTTGAGTTAACTAATTTAGCGTATGGATTTTCTGATTTTGGCAGAAGTGCGCCAACTATAGTTTCAAGTGCACCAAGTTCACCACCCGGGTTGTTTCTTAAATCTAAAATTAAAGTACTGTCGTTTGATGTTAACTTAGACTTTTCTAGTTTATCTAAAAGAGAGACAAAAGCATCACCAGTGATATCTTTTTTAAACTCACTAATTCTAATAACGGCAGCTTTAGGATCTGATGTATTTAGTTCTTCAACTGAACGGTGGTAAGTTTTTCTTCTTTCAACTTCAACAATGCGCTCTTCGTTTGCGTCTTTGTTTTGGACAATTAACTTAACTTTGCCGTTGTTTTCATCAGTTTGAGTTGTAATCATTTGCACAGCAATTCTTGCGCTAATGTCTTGAGCCTGTTCAAAATATAATTTTTCGTTGTTGTTTTTTGAGTTAACTACACCAAGAATTTCGTCAGTTGGATAAAGTTTACCAAAAGCGCTTGACTGTCTATAGACAGTTTTGACAATCAATCTTGGAAACTTCGCTTGGTATTCAAAAGAAACACCAATTTCGTCTTTTGCTTCTTCTTTTTGGTCGTAAGGAGAAGGCTCGCCACCAGAAAGTTCAGGATAATTGACAAACACTCTTGAATACTTGTCTAAAATCGGGCTCATAAAGTTTTCAAGAGAGCCATATTTCAGTCTATCAAACAACTGTTCGTCTATATCCTTGTAGTAGTTTTGTTTGTAGTAGTCAAAAATTTTTCGTTGTAGTTGATCAATTTCGCCACTACTTTGGCTTTCTTTGTTGTCAGGAATTATCCAGCGCGGGTCGTATAGTTTGCACGCACTTAAACTAAGCACGCTCAGTAGGGTTAAGATAAATAAAAATATTTTTTTCATGTTAAAACCTCTCTTATAAAATTATTTTAGATGTTTAGATAAATACAGGTCTGTGTATTTAAGTTCTAATAAAATTTTTTTATCATTTGGTCTGAACCTAAGGATTTTTTCACACTTTTCTTTAAGTTTAAGAAAGTAAGTTTCATATCCTTCCTTATTTAAAATAAAGGGCGAGTAAAAACAGTCAAAAGTAGTTTCAGGTTTCGCAATTTTTAAATTTAAAACAAGAACATTATAGTATACGCCTTTGTCAAAAACAATGTATTCGTCTAGTAACCAAAAGCCTTTTTCGTTTAAAAATTGTTTAAGTTTAGTTAACTTAGAGTGTACAGAAACTATGTATTTTCCAGGTTTTGCAAGTTTCAAAATCTCAATGGCAGTAATTCCACCAACTCCAGAAATATTGCAAACATCAAAATCAGCGCTAACTTCTTCAAATCCATTTGACAAAATAAAGTCGCAATTGTAGCCCTTTAAATTACACTTGGCGTTTTCAAGGGGTAGGACTTTATTGTCAACGGCTATGCCTTTTTTTAAGTTATACTTATCAAACAAAATTTTTAAAAAATAACCGTGGTCGCATCCTATGTCTAAAACTACATTGGCCGCTTTAGCAAGCGAGGCTAAAAACTCCAGTCTATTTCTTTCTTTCATGTTCTTAATTTAAAATCTCGCTGGCTTCTTTAGTAAAGGCGTCAATTTCTACTTTACTAGAAGTTGTAGAAACTTCTTTAGTTGTTGCTGCTATCAGTTTGCGGATTTTTTTAATGTGAGTAAGGATTTTAACGATGTCTGCAGTAATTGCTGCTGGCTCTGTGCTTTCATTGTTTTCAACGGTTTCAATCGCTGAGTTGATTTTCTTTAAAATCTCTTGTCTTTCGGTTGGCTTTAGACCTTCTACTGTCTCAAAATAGACCTTAACTTGACTGGCAGTTTTGTTTTTACCGTATAACTTACTTTCAATTAAGTGAGTTAAAATCGTAAAAAGTAAAATGCTGTAACTTTGAAACTCAAAGTGTCTAAGGATATCTCTTTTAATTAAAGTAACAGCGTGTTCTTCAATTTCTGAGTTTAAACAGTGTAGCACAAGTGTGTTCATAGCCTGTCTTAGTTTTTCAATTTCTGAGTTTGCCTTTGGTTTAACTGCAGGTTTAAGTGGTGGTTTGACTTCAGTGAATTCTTTTAAACTCAAGTCTATGTTTAGTTTTTCTTTAGTTTTAGCAATAAACAAGTTCTGAACTGTCTCGTCTGCATATTTAAAAACTTCTTTGAAGTTATTTTTAAAATGCATAACAGAAGTAATGTCAGAATTATCTACTTGACTTGCAATTTTGTTAAAAAAGAAGGTAAAGATATCTTCTTTTTGGCTAAGTAATTTCTCAATTCCGGCTTTGCCGTTGGCCTGAAAATACTCATCTGGGTCTAGTTTGTTTGGAATATTTACTATATAAACGTTGGTTTTAGGAAACCTTAAAAACTTAAAGGCTACGCTTTCGGCGGCCTTTTGTCCAGGTAAGTCACCGTCATACATTAAAACTATGCTTTTGGCGTTGCCAACAAGCATTTTTAAGTTAGTCTCGGTTAAAGTTGTTCCCATTGTCGCACAAGCATTTTTAAAACCTGCGTTAAAGAGCGCAATAACGTCAAAAAAACCTTCAACTAAAACCACTTCTTTTTTGGGGTTTTCTTGAAGCGCATCTGACAAGTGATAAATTACTTCTTCTTTTTTAAAAACCAAAGTGTCAGGTGAGTTTACGTATTTAGGATTCTCTTTAGATTCAGTTAAAGCACGGCCAGAAAATCCGACAATTTTACTGCTTAAGTTTTTAAGCGGAAACATCACGCGGTTTTTAAAAAAATCATAAATACGCTCACCGTGCATACCGACAAGTGAGGTGTTTTTTAAAGTCTGCGCTGCAATTCCTTGTTTAATCAAGGTTTCTGACATTAAATTATCGTTAAGCGCTACCCCTATTTGAAAGTGCTCAATAGTCTCTAGACTTAATCTGCGTTTTTCAGTTAAATAAGTTAAATACTCAGCCCCAGAGTTGGTTTTAAGTAAACGCATGTGCATGAACTTAGCAGCCTCCGCGCACGCTGTGTATTCTTTTTCAAGTGGATCTGGTTTGTAGGTATATCCTAAATTTAGTCTTTTTGAAAAATAATCAAGGGTTGCCTTTACGTCTAATTTCTTGAATTTCTGGTAGAAATTAAAAGGAGCACCGCCAGTTTTACAAGACATACAATAGGCAATGTTTTTCTCAACAGAAATAGAAAGTGAGGGATTGCTGTCATTGTGAAACGGACAAAGCGCCTTGAAGTTCTTGCCAGTTTGAGTGACTGCTATCCCTAGTTCTTGAACTAACTCTAAAATACTGATTTCTGAGTTAATTTTAGTAAAGATATTGTCTGGATTTGTTTGCAATTTTCTAAAGTTTAATTTTATTTAGCAGATATTGATTGATATCTTTGATGGCAATTCGCTCTTGTTGCATTGTGTCGCGGTCGCGAATTGTGACGGTTTGGGTGTCCTCGCTTTCAAAGTCAACAGTGATACAAAAAGGTGTACCAATTGCGTCTTGACGGCGATATTTCTTTCCAACAGACCCACCACTTTCTTCAAGATAACAGTCAAAGTCTTTTGCAACTTGACGATAAATTGACTCAGCAAGTTCTGAGTGTTTTGACTTATTTAAAGGAATAATTGCCACTTTATACGGCGCTAAAAATGGAGAGATTTTAAGAACTTGTCGGATGTCTCCGGCTTCCACTTCTTCTTCCTTTAAAGCGTTGGCGATAAACATAAAAAACAAACGCTCAACGCCAACGCTAGGTTCAACGCAATATGGCACAAAACGAGAGTTGTCGTCTGGATCTAAATAACTCATGTCTTGGCCTGAAAACTTCTGGTGTTGAGAAAGGTCGTAGTCGGTTCTAGAGGCTATTCCCCAAAGTTCATCAAACCCCCACGGAAAGCGATATTGAATGTCGGTAGTGGCGTTTGAGTAAAACGCTAAGGCTTCTTTTTTGTGATCTGAGTAAACTAAGTCAGCAGGGTTAACCCCAAGGTCTGTTAAAAACTGCATGCAGTATTTTTTAAAGAAAGCAAAAACTTCTAGTTCGGTTCCTGGTTTTACAAAGTACTCAAGTTCCATTTGTTCAAACTCACGAGTTCTAAAAATAAAGTTACCAGGAGTGATTTCGTTGCGAAAAGCCTTGCCGATTTGGCCAATTCCAAACGGCAACTTAGTGCGAGTTGTTCTAAGTACGTTTTTAAACTGAATAAAAATGTTTTGAGCGTTTTCAGGACGCAGATAAATTTTGTCTGTGCTGTTTTGAACAACACCTTGATAAGTCTCAAACATCATATTAAAGGCACGAAGTGGCAACCACTCAGTTTTTTGACAGTTTTGACAAGGAATTTTGTGTTCAGCAATATATGCCTCAATTTCTTCAGTTTTCATACCGTCAACGTCAAAACCATTGAAGTCAAAAACTAATTTGTCTGCTCTAAATCTTTGATTGCAAGCCTTGCATTCAATTAACGGGTCTGAAAAACTTTTAACATGACCAGAGGCTTGCCAAACTAAGTTGTTAAGCAAAATTGGTCCATTAAGTAGTTGATTGCGGGGAAACGCTTGAATGAAGTATTTAGTCCAGGCTGCTTTGATGTTTTGTTTAAGCAGTGCACCCAATGGTCCGAAATCCCAAGTATTAGAAAGTCCACCGTAAATCTCGCTGCCTTGATAGACAAAACCTTGTTGTTTACAGTAAGTAACGATTTCTTCAAAAGTAAGTTGTTTTTCATTTTTTTCCATAAATTATTCTTCCTTCCAGTTTTTAAGCATCAACTTCTCAATGTTTTCGCTAACCGAAACTACAATGTCAAACTCCACTTTTTGTTTAAGTTCTTGTCTGACTTGCATCGCTAAATTCTTTTTAAGTAGGTTAATAGCTGAACCGTTTTTGCCAATTAAAATTGCTTTTTGGCCAGGTTTTTGACATACTATTTTGACAAAAAACACAGTTTTTGTGCCGACTTCTTGAGTGCCTTCCAGAGAAACTGCTACCTTGTAGGGGATTTCTTTGTCGTATTGTTTAAGCAATTGCTCGTTGACAAACGACAAGATGTATTCACTATAAGTTTGTGAACTGTTGTAGTCAGCCGGATAAATTAACTCGTTTGACTTAAAGTAAGGTAAGGTTAGTTCAATTAGTTTATCTAAGTTTTTCAAAGTTACATTAGAAATTGGAATAAACTCAGCAAATTCGTGAACTGATTGAAATGACAAAATGATTTCAAGAATTTTATTTTTCTTTAAGATATCTTCTTTGGTAATCACTAAAATTGTCGGAATTTTTTCGCTTTCAAGAACTTTTAGCACTGGCAAAAAAGCCTCTGAATATATGCGGTCTACAAGTAAATAACAAACATCGCTTCCGTAAATCGCGCTGTAGGCCTCTTTGGTAACCAGAGTTTCTAGTTGAGTAGTAGGTCTAAAAGTAATCCCAGGGGTATCTACAAACCCAATTTGAAAGTTTTTAGTAGTCTTAACTCCAAGTAGCGCCTTTTTAGTGGTCTCTGGTTTTGGGGAAACCGCTTGCGCGCGGTAGCCCAGAATGTTGTTAAGTAAACTAGACTTGCCGGTATTGGGAGCACCAACAATACACACCGAACCTGCTTTAAATTCGGTCATTGTCTAAGTCAAAAGAAAACGGCAGAAGTTCAGAAACAGTGGTTTCTTTGATGTCTTTTTTGGTGTTAGTTAAAACCACTTTCATGTCTTTTGGACAAAGTTCAGCAATTACTTGTCTGCAGGCTCCGCACGGAGAAATTGGTGTGTTGGTTTTTGCGGCCACATAAAGAGTTTTAAAGTCGTCTTTGTGAAAACCTTGGGACATTGCGGAAAACAGCGCTGTTCGCTCTGCACAATTACACATAGAATACGCTCCGTTTTCAATGTTAAATCCTAAAATAAACTCACCGTTTTTAAGTTCCAGGGCTGCACCTACTTGAAAATTTGAGTAAGGGCAATATGCCATTTTCATAGCATCAAGGGCTTTATTTATGCCAGTCATATTTCTTCCTTTCCATTCCAATAAACTTCAGGATTTTTTCAGTTAAATCCATCATGACCTTCTCTTCTTCTTTAGTTTCGTGGTCATAGCCTTTAACGTGCAAATAGCCATGTACTGCCAAAAAACAAAGTTCGCGTTCATAGGAGTGTTCGTATTCTTTTGCCTGTTCAAGGGCTTTGTCAAGCGAAATAAAGATGTCGCCACAACTTTGTTCGTCAACTTCGTCTGGAAACGAAATGACGTCAGTAGGTCTATCTATATTTCTGTATTGTTTATTTAAGTTATGCAAATACACGTTGTCTGCCAAAATTATTTGCAGGGTTTTTGAATCATCAATTGTTTTAAATAAATGAGTGAGTAGTTTAACCTCTGCTTTAATTTCACGAGTACCTAACTCAGAAAATATATTAACGCGCATTTTTTTCGTAGCGGTCAACTATCTTCATGACCAGTGGGTGTCTAACTACGTCCATTGGTTCAAACTCAATGAAGCGGATATCTGAAATATCGCTAAGTAGTTGCTTGGCCTGAACTAAACCAGACTGAACTTTGGCAGGTAAGTCAATTTGCGAAATATCGCCAGTAATTGCCATTTTGGAGTTAAAACCTAGTCTGGTTAAAAACATTTTCATCTGAGAACAAGTGGTGTTTTGAGCCTCGTCTAAAATAACAACAGCATCTTCTAAGGTGCGCCCGCGCATATAGGCCAAAGGTGCAATTTCAATTAAACCTTTTTCAATGTAAGAAATTGTTTTTTCGCGACCCAAGATATCGTAAAGAATGTCGTAAATTGGGGTTAGATAAGGGTCAATTTTTTCCTTTAAGTCACCTGGTAAAAACCCTAGATTTTCACCAGCTTCAACAACCGGGCGAGTAATAATAATTTTTTTAACGTTTTCGGCTTTAAGTTCGTTTAAAGCATAAGCCACTGCGATAAAGGTCTTTCCAGTTCCGGCAGGCCCTGTTGAAAAAACTAAATCATATTTATTCAAAGCCTCAAAGTAAATAAGCTGCGAGTAAGTTTTGGGAAAAAGTTTTTTGCCCTTCGCGGTATAGCCAATTGGTTTGGTGTTTTTATACAGTTTCTCAAAATTATCAAGGTCATCTTTTTCGGCAAGATTAGCACAATACGCGAGGTCTCTTTTAGAAAGTACGATGTTTGAGCCAACCTTAAAAAGTGAGTTAAACATCTGAGTAAAAATTACTTTTTCTTGCTCAGAAAAAGCCTTGGTAACAATTGCGTCGTTGCTGACTAGAAATTCTCTTTGAAAGTAGTCAGAAATTGCTTTTAAGTTCTTGTAGTTAGCACCAAAAATATTGACCAAAGCGTGGGGATTTTCAATTTTATAAATATATTTTGTCTCTGTGTTCATCAATAATTATTATATCATTTGCCCAAGTTCAAATAAAGCAAGATTTATTTACTTTTCGCAATTTTGCAGGTGATTTTACTGAAGGAAATTGAATAATTTTAAAATAAAAACTCCGCAAGTGCGGAGTTTTAGAGTAAGTTTTAAAATGGAGCAGGTGATGGGAATCGAACCCCTGAGTTCAGAAATTTAGCACAAGGTTTTTAAGACTAAAAAACTGTTTTTTTAAAGATAAACGGCGTTATTACGCCGTTTTTATTTTTTTCTTAAAAAATATTTCACCTATCTTTTTCTCTTATTTTAATGTGTTCTTGTGCTATAATGTATTAGAGGTGTTAAAATGAGTTATTTTGTTAAACAAACTAAGACCAAAAAAGGTATTTATTTACAAATTTACGAAGGATTTTATGATAAAGAAAAGAAAAATTCTACTCACCGTTCTTTTCGTGCACTTGGATATTTGAATGATTTTATTGAACAAGGAATTTCAGATCCAGTTAGTCATTTTAAAGCAATAGCAGACAAAATGACTAACGAAGAAAGATTGATAAAACAACAGGAAAAGATTGAAGAAATCTCTCAAAACTCGCCTGAAAAAAATCTAGGTTATTTCCTTTTAAATGCAGTAAATAATCAAAAAAATTTAGAGCGAGATTTAAAATTTGTTCAAAGTGGCTGGGGTTGCAACTTTAGCATTTTTAAACTAATTTCTGATTTAATTTATGCTAGATTTATTGATCCTCAATCAAAGCAAAAAACACTTTTAGAAGTTTTTCCTAAACTGTTTGATAGTCTTAAAATTTCGCTTGACCAAATGTATGATGGTGTTTTTGCACTTGGCAAAAACTACCAAAAAATCATTGATATTTACAATGAAAATTTTAAAAAAATCATTAAAAGAGATACAAGCAAAACATATTTTGACTGCACCAATTTTTACTTTGAAATTGATGAACAAGATGACTTTAGAAGGAAAGGACCTTCTAAAGAAAATAAGCCTAATCCGCTAGTTGGTTTAGGTTTATTATTGGATAAAAATTTAATACCACTTGGTATGAAAATTTATCCAGGAAATAAATCAGAAAAACCTATTATTAGAGAAGTGATCAGTGAACTTAAAAATAGCAATTCTATCAAAGGTAAAACCATTCAAGTGGCAGATAAAGGCCTTAATTGTGGCGAAAACATCGTGCAATGCGTGTTAAACGGCGATGGATACATATTTAGTAAGTCAGTTAAAGGAATTAAAAGTGATGAACTTAATGACCTTTTAGACTTAACAAAATATGAAAAAGTATTAGACAAAAACGGAGAAATTAAATATTTAATCCGTGAATACATTGTAGAGAAAACATACTCAACTATATCTGAAAATAAAGAAGTTAAAACAGTAAAAGTTAATGAAAAAAGGGTTGTAAGTTACAACCCTAAATTAGCAAAAAAGAAACAACTAGAAATCAATAAACTTAGAGCAAAAGCGGAGTTTCTAACTAGTTGCAGTGCAAAGAAAGATAAGTACGGCGAAGCGGGAAAATATGTTAATTTCATTGCCGTTGATAAAAACGGCAATGAAGAAGGAAAAATTAAAACTGAAATTAACGAAAAAGCAATTTCAAGAGACTTAAGCGTTGCTGGATTTAACATGTTAATTACTTCTGAAGTCAACGCAAATAGCCAAGAAATTTACGCAACTTATCACAATCTTTGGAGAATAGAAGAGAGTTTTAAAATCATGAAGAGTTATCTTGACGCAAGACCAATTTATGTCCAAAGAGAAGAATCAATAAAGGGTCATTTTTTAATTTGTTATCTATCTGTTTTTCTGCTTAGAATACTGCAATTTAATGTTTTTCAAAATGAATTTTCAACTGAAGAGATTGTTGATTTTATCAAAAATTTCAGAATTGTTGAAATCACTAGAAACAAATTTATTAATATTTCCGTCAGAGATTCTGTCATTGAACGAATTAGAGAAAATACAAAATTGCCAATCTTAAATTCCTATTTGTCAGATTTACAGATTGAACGAATTTTAGGCTATAAACCGATATTTAGCACAAGAATTTAAAAAAATTTTCTGAACTCGGGATTCCAAAATTAGAGTATTTCAACATTGAGTATGATATAGAAGAATATAATGTAGTTTATCAAGACATATTCTCAGATAAAATTAAAGCCCCATTTAAAAAAATGTATGTCACATTAAAAAAGTGGGTTGATCTAAATCAAGATAAACTACCCAAAATTGTTAATGCTTTGGACAACAATATTTTTATTTATATAAAGGAATGTAAAAGTGCTGATGATGCTTTCAATATTTTTCTCCAAATTAACACAGGTGGTAAACCTTTAACTAAAAATGAGGTAATTACTACTGCGATTAACCAATATAAAAAAATTTACATGGTTTATTACGATGAAAAAGAGGAAGGAATTGATATCAAACAGGCAATAACTTCCTACTATAAGTTTACAAACAAAAATGTATCGAAAGAGTTCGATAACATTGAAATAATTACATTTTTAAAGGAACATGTTGTAAAAAACAAGGAAATATTTCAAGATTTTATTACAAGTTTAAAATTACTTTCTGAACTTAAAAACAATCCTTTTGTTTATATATTTAAGTATATAAATCGTAGATCACTTACTGACATTCTATACATATTGGCATTTAAAAAAATAAATGTACTCCGAAAAAGAGAATACCTAGAATATGTTATATTTCCTTTATGCTTATTAAGTGTAGTTTTAAGTTTTTCAGGTGGTCTTCCTAGTATTTTAAAAAGTATCATGAACATTGTTATTGAAAAAATTAAAAACGACGATAAACCAGAAAAAAATTTCTATGGAGATATCCCAGTATATAGATCAAAATAACACTTCTTGTAAGATTAATTTTAATGACTTTTTATTGGCGCTAGGTTCAAATGGTAAAAGTAACGACGATATTAATAAAGCAATTTTTCTTTTAGATAATATTTGGTCTAATAAATCGACGAATATTGATATTAGTTTAGTACAATTAGAACATGTATATCCACAAAAGCCATCTGCAGATTGGATTAGTCGCGGTGGCTGGCCTTCAGAACCAGAAGTACAAAAAAATATATTTATAATATCGGAAATCAGCTTATTTTAAATGGTTCAGTTAATATGAAAATTAAAAATAAATATATAACAGACAAGGAAGAAGAATACAAAAAAATTATTGCTGAAGACTTAGCATTATGTACAGAAATGAACACAATAGATTTTCAACAGTTTGCTAGTAACAGAATGAAATATATAGTTAAAAGGCAAGAAAAAATAGCAGAAATAATTTACAATACTTTCCCGTCTGCGAAATGTTTAATTTTAAAATCTGCTGAGAATTAAAAAACTTTTATCTTGATGTGTTCAACCAATCAAGCAGAAAAATCATTATTAGCAATCAATAATTTTTAAAACAATGTCCAAATTTCTTCATCTTACAAGAAGAAAGTTTATTTTCTGAGTTATCAATCTTATAAAGTTGATAACTCTACTTTTATTTAAAACACAAAAGTTGAATGATTAAGTTTTAAATAACTCCGTGCGATCTTAAGATAATAGAAACAAAAGCAGCGATAAAAGAAAGCACCATGCCAAACAGCAAAACCCAAATTAGTGCTCTTCCTTTAATAGGTTGGTCTGGGGTTGTAGTAGACACCTCTGGTTCTTTTTCTTTGTTCCTTTTTACCTTTACTTTCT
>CALISC010000008.1 GCA_938041945.1 uncultured Acholeplasmataceae bacterium
TATTTTATTTCTTTTTGTTTCGTTTATTTTAAGTGAAACAAAAAGAAAAATTATTATGGGGTTTTAAAGCGATTCCCCTTACATATTATAGTAGGTTCAATATGCTTTTTTAAATATAAAACACTAAAAGTTTTGTATAAAGTGGGGCAAAGCGCAACATTTTTTATGTATTTTAAGCAAAAAATTTTAAATTAGCTTTATTTTAAACAGTTTAAACGCTTTATAAAGCGATTAAACTGTTAAGACGAAAACTTATTAAGTTTTATTATTTTTTTATTTTTGAATCTAGAAGCAGAAGACTTAAAGCGTTTTTAAAAGACGTTCACTTGTTCAAGAATATCGTTAATTTTTATTATGCTATCATTTTAGAGTAAATAAACAAATTTTTTATAAAGAACTAATTAGAGGGAAATATGATTTTTTCAATTTTAGCAATAGATAAAAACAACTTAATCGGCAAAGAAAACAAATTGCCTTGGCACTACCCTCTAGACTTAAAACATTTTAAAGAAAAAACTTTTAATAAAAATGTTTTAATGGGTTTATCTACTTATACTTCATTGACTGAAGACTACAATTTTGACCTTTCTCATTTTAAAGAAGTATATGTTGCAAGTAAAGATATTGTTTTTAAAAACAATAAAGTTAAGTTAGTTTCAGATGTTAGTGATTTTTTAAAAACTTTTACAGAAGATCTATTTATAATTGGCGGAAAAGCGTTATTTGAAGGGACTTTAAATTCTTCTGATTTAGTTTATCTTACAAAAATAAATAAGGAATATACTGGTGATGTATATCTTGATTTTGATTTTTCTGAATTCAAAAAAATCAAAGAAAAACAAAATGAAGAGTTGACTTTTTTAACTTTAATTAAAAAATCTGTTCCAGTTCTTAATATTAAAGAAATTTATCTAAAAGTGATTTTAAATAAAGAAAAAACTTTTGAGTTCAGATTAAATACACCAGATAGAAACATAATAAAAACAGGCAGTTTAGTTTGTCTAAAAAGTGATAACCACAGCCTGATTGTAAAAATTAGCAAAATTCTTCATTATAAAAATTGGGAAATGGCCTTAGATAAACATTTTAACACTGATTTTAACTATTGTTTTAAAAATCAAAATGAAGCACTTTTAGAACTTTCTAAATACTACACACATGCAGATATACAAAAGTATGGTTTGGTTGCTTATGAACTAACTGAGGTTAAAAATGTATAAACTGGTATGTTTTAATTACGATAAAGACGGCAGAGGTGTCGTGAAGTTAGGAAACAAAGTAGGTTTTGTTAAAAACCTATTAGTCGGAGAAGAGTGTATACTTACCCAAATTACGGATAAAAAGAAATTCTTTGAAGCAGAAATAGACCACTTAACCAACACCTTAACGGAACAATCTAAAGAAAGAGTATCACTAACTTACAACGGAACTTACAATCTTGCTCATCTTTCTTTTAGTGAACAACTTAACTTTCAGCAAGTCATCACTCAAAACTCATTTGAAAGAAGTGGTTTAACTTTTCCAAAAATAAACAAATGTATATTTTCTGAAGTTGAGACTGGCTACCGCAATAAAGCAGTGCTAATTGCAAATCACGAACTGAATTACACGAGACTTGGTTATTATTTTGAAAAAAGTAACCGTTTTTGCCCGCAAGACAAAAACATACTCTACCCACAAAGTTTAACTGATTTAATTTTTGAGTTAAATGCTGAATTAAATAAAAACAAAATTATACTGAAAGATACCGAAAAAGTAATTTTTAGAACTAATTTAGAAAAGGATTTTCAAGTAACTTTTATTTTAAAAAGAAACAACAGAGAAACTATACATAAAC
Source organism: uncultured Acholeplasmataceae bacterium (assembly GCA_938041945.1). GTDB lineage: Bacteria > Bacillota_I > Bacilli_A > Acholeplasmatales > Acholeplasmataceae > CALISC01. The sequence goes on from CALISC010000008.1 coordinate 1,838, forward strand.
TGACCAATTTAAATAGTCTTTTAAAGCAAAACATTTCTATTCACTATATACTAAACGAAAAAACATGTGTTGCTATAGGTAGTGAGTTTATAAAACATAAAGTAGACAACATACAATACCTTTTAAACGGTTTTGCTTTCTTTCAAACAAACGCGTATATGACGACGAAAATGTTTAGAGAAATACTTAAAGAAATAAGTCCAGAAAATAGCGTTATTGACGCATTTTCAGGGATTTCTACAATAGGGCAATACATCGCTAAAACTGCTAAAAAAGTCTACTCAATTGAAATTAATAAAGACGCAAATATTTGCGCAAAAAAATGCATAGAGTTAAATAAAATTACTAACTTAGAAATATTGGAAGGAGACTTTACTTACCAGTTTTGTAAGGTCAAAAATAAAGCAGACACAATAATTTTAGACCCACCTAAAGCAGGTGTAAACCAAGTAGTGCTAGCTCAAGTAAATCAAGCAAACCTAGATAAAATAATTTACCTTTCTTGCAATCTACCTACGCTAATTCGCGACCTTAAAATCCTTACAAACTTTAAGATTACTAAAATACAACCATTTAAGAACTTCCCACAAACCGCAGAATGCGAATCTCTTGTGGTTCTAAGAAAAAAATAAAAAAGCTGTTTATGTAAGCATAAACAGCTTTTTTAAACTCAAGTTATTTAAAGTTAAAACCAAAAATTAAGGATGCTCCAAGTTCGCCATGTGGGACTTTTGGGTTCAGACCTTTAACCGGGATACTAATGTTAATAAAAGTATCGTAGTTTTGTTTTTTAGCAACTGAAACCACAGCATCGTAAACTAGGCGTTTAAGTGCTTTTTGAATTAAATCTTTTTTACTACCAGGTTCTTTTAGCAGCTCTTCTAAGTTTCCAATCGGATCTTCGCGGTTATCAATAGAAGACGGCATTAAGAAACGACCTGAGAAAAACTCAGAGACAGCCGGAGACTTATAGTAATAACTGCAGTCTTCTTTGCCAGCGGGCAAATCAGGGCACTTATAGCGCGGGCGAATAGTGTTAATTACTTTATTTTTAGGCTCACCGTACACGCCAAGTGAATTTTTCTCGCGGTACTCAAAGTCAAAAGTAATATCAAAGGTTTCTCTGCGGTGGCAACGGTGATAAGTTTTTGGAAGTGGTTTGCCGGGTTCAGGAATTGCTTCTGGAAAATCAATTCGACCAGTTGAAAGTAAGAATGGAGTTTTTAAGTATTTAGCTCCGTCTTTTTCAATTAAGAACTCAAAATTGCGTCCATTTGCTTGATTTGAGTTAGCCTGAAGTTCATTTAAAATACTTTGGATAAAAGTTTTTAATTGCTGAATGTTAAAAATCTTAAAGAAGTCGTTGTTTAGTGGAGTTAAGGTGTTTAACTCAGTATTCTTTAGATAAACATTTGGATCTGAGTTAAAGTAAAAAGTTTTTTTAATCCAGTCAGCGTCTTCAAATTCAGGTACAAGGTCTCCTGGTTTTCTGCTTTCAATTGATCTGGTTGTATTAAACAAGGTAAGTTCACGGTTTTCAAACTCGTTGGCACTATAGTCTAGCTTAGTAGTTCTACGCATATCTTGCAGTAGAAAACCAGGAGCACCGTTAATACCTATATAGCTGTCTTGCATATAAACAAAAGACTTATATAAAGCCAGTCTTTGAAGTTCTGGACTAAGTGCTTTGACTTCATTCATTTCAGACTCAGGTGTGCTATTAGTTTCATAGTATCCGCCGTCGTTCATGTAGTGAACTCCGTCCAGGAAGTTATTTTCAATTTTTGAGTTAAAGAAATAAGAAGCAGTAGCCTCTAGTTGACGAAATCCGTAGCCGTGATTACGAAGTACTGAGTTTGCAAAAGTTAATTTTGATTTAGATGCTACCACTCCATGAATTCCACCAAAATAAGCAGGTACAGATTTTGAACTATCTAGATGCAAAACAGGTCCACTTACTCCGGCGTTGCCGGCAATTTCAATGTTTCGAAGAGTATTTGTAACGTCTGCTGTGGTAGAAAACGAAAAAATACCGTAAGTGTGGTCAGGGAAACCAAATTCAGCAAAATCTATAGTGTAATATCTAGCGATATAACTTGCATCTATTTGAAAGTAATTACCGTTTAGATTTAAAGAAAGATAATTTTGTTGGCCACGTTGATAGTGGGCATATCGCCAATAAATTGAACCAACTTCGGGTACCTTACTTTCAATAGGGTCGCCATTTGCGTCTACTCCCGCTTCAATGTTTTGTGCACCTTTGCGGTTTTTTTCTAAAAGTAAATCACCTTCTGGTGCTGCAAAGTTTGGTTTTGGCGGGATTTTTTCAAATTGACCAGGTAAGTCCTCTACTTTAATGTTGCGTTGCAGAAACACATTTGCGTATTTTCTAGCGCCTCGCACATACATTCTAAGTTCTAAGTCTGTGTAGGCGTTGTGTCCTTCTTTTAAAGTAATTTCTTCGCGGTCTGTGTATAAATTAGTTTTAGTTGTATTATTGGCCTGTTTAGAAATTCCGGAAATTATGGCTTCAACCACAACTTTTTTGTCTTTTAGTGCGGGATCTTTAAAAGTAATTTTGCCAGCATTGATTTCATACTGAGACTGTTTTAACAAAGTATTGTTTTCACTATTTTTAAGTACAAACGTTGGAATAATTTTTTTAAAAAGTAGTTGGTCAATTCCAAACAAAGTCTCAATTGTTGTAATAAACTTGTTTTCAACATCGCTAAAGCGGGCTTTTCTAATGTTTGCAGAAAGTTCTGGAATGTATTCGTTGTTCATGCCAACTTCTTTGGTGTATTTTTTGTCAAAGTTTTTAAAAGTTTTACTGCGTTCTTTCTTTTCGTCGTATTTATAGACTTGTCCGTTTAAGTTAAATTTTTCAATTGTGTAAGAAACAGAATAAACGTACTGAGTTATAGTAGTTTTACCGTTTTTAGTTTCGTTGTAGTAAACTCGGTAAACTCCGGGTTCTTTAAAAGCAAACTCGTTGTTTTTAACCTCAAGACTGTCAATTACTGCTTGGCTGGTGTATTTTGTGTTAATTTGTCTTTGGCGGTCTTTTAAGCTAAGTTCAACTGTGGTGTGAATTGGACGGTGGCGATGTTTAACCACTGGGTCTAAGTTCTCAATTTGCTCAGTTGAAGTTTCTTTGACTTTAACATCTGTGTCTTTATTCATCTTGAAGTTCACAGAAGTTCCTGAGTGAGCAGTGCCATTGACTAATATTTCGTATTTATAATTTGCATTTGGCTCTTTTAGCGTTAAAGTAACATCTGCGCCCTCTGGTAAGTCTAGAGTTGTGTAGTTTTGAGTTAAATTAAATAAATTACGGTCGTAGTTTAAGCGGTAAGTTTTAAAACCTTTTAAAGTTACTTCTAAAGTAATGTCTTTGTCAATTTTAAAAGAATATTCAAAATTAGACTCAAACTGAGTAGGCACACCGTTTACTTTAAACTCTTTTAAAAACGCACGGTATTGCTCTTTTAGACTAACTACAACTTCTTCGCCATACGGAACTTTATTTAAATCGTTGTGTTGGGTTTTAAACTCAAGATAAGGCGAAGTTGAGATTTTAAAATTAACTTCTTTTTCGTCGTAAAATACTTTTACTTCTAAGTCTACGTTAATCTTGTATTCAAATAGTGAAGTGTCTAAATCGTCTGGATTGGCCCTAAAGAAACCAGTTTGGTTAGATTCATAATATCTGCGGTCATGTTGGCCAAACTGAACCATAAACGGAGCCTTTGGCTTAATTTTGACTTTAAAAAGCAGAGTGCTGTCGGCTTCTACTTTATTTAGATCAACTCCGGCTGGCGGAGTTGACTTGCCAACGTAGCCGACTGCTTCAATTTCTTTTGGTAGTTTAACTGAAAAGAACCCAGAAAACACTAGTTTAATTTTTAAGTCTTTGTCAACTTTGATTTGAAACTTGTTTTCAGTGATATGCACACCTAAATTGTTGTAAGTAACATCATTGATAAGCAGGTCTTTAAACTCACGATTTTTTAAGTTTAACTCAAAGTGCAAAATTGTGTTTTTAGGAACCTTTGCAAAATCAGTAACGGTTGCTAACTTACCATTTCGCTCAGCGCCGAAGTAGATAAGTTCGTCTTTACTAAACTCAACTTTTTGAAATACACCCCCACAAGCCGCCAAAAGCACAGAGGATATAAATAATATAAATAAATATGTTAATTTTTTTAAGATACACATTAATCATTTTCCTCCTTTTCTGCGGCTTTATGGAAATCAAATGAGATGTTTTTAATTAAATCACTGGCTGAGTTTTTAAGTGGTTTTAAAGTAACGCTGTATGAGTACTCATCAAACTTCTCAGTTTTTTCAATATTTTTATTTAAAGTAAACTCAAAAAAAACTATACCGTTAAAGCCGTTTGCACGGACATTTAGGTATTGATTTTTATCAGTTAAAATATTAGACTTATCAGTTTGCCAGTCTTTAAACTCAAAGTCATATGACTTATTTGGATCTTGAAGCACTCGCTTATCTTTGTGTTTAATGTCGATAGTCACGCCTTCAAAATTAGTGTAATTTGGCCAGTTTTCTACAAACAGATAAAAAGTGTGTTTTGGTTTTTCAGTAACATACTGATTATTGACTTCTTTGTAGAACCTTAAAATTGGGATGTTGTTGTCTTTGAAGTTCATCTCAACTAGGGTTTTGGTGTAGTCGGTTGTTGAGTTGGCTTTCACTTGGAGCGCTTTAATTTGGTCTAAGTAGCTTAGTTTCTTTTCATACATATCTTCAATTGAAAGTCTACGCAGTGACTTTATTGCTTTTTTTGAAGTTGTATACCAAAGACGTAAATTGTTAACAGGGGTTTGGCTTGGAATTTGAATAGGTCTGGTACCAAAAGCGGCAACTAATCCCAGTGAGACAAATATTAAGATAGTAATTAAAAAGAAGGTAAATTTTTTCATTTAAAACTCCTTTTGCTATCCGCACATCACATCAAAGTAAACTTTGATTTTCAAATGGAATGTGAAAGCAGAAAACACTAGGGCAATCACACCAAACACCAACAGCAAACTAAGTGCCTTTGCGGTTGCACCAAAAGCAACGAGCAGAATCACCACTACTATAGACATCACAATTCCAACAACTGATGAAAACCCGACATTTTTCAGTTTAGAAACATCAGCAGTTTCTTCAAATTTTTGGTATTCAGACTGTGTTAAGTCAACTGAGGCTGAATACAAAATATGCACGATATTAAACACCAAGAAAATTGCGGCAATTAACACAGCAACCTTTTTTTCAGTTGAAGGATAAATTAACATAATAATTAAGTTTAAAGCCACAATAAGGTAGTTAATTGCGATGTTGATAGCGACTTTTGCCGAGATTAACTTATAGGTGTTTCCAGGAATTGTCTTTAAGATATAGAGTTTGCCACCTTCTCTGGAAATTATTGAAGAGGCAATAGTATTAGAAGTGGTTAAAACAATTAACCCCACCAATACATTTAAAATCACTACCATTTTAAAGCCAAATGAGTTTAACTGAAAAGCAGAATAAGTTTTGTTTAAAATAATTGAAATCAGCGGCAGAGTAGCGATGTAAAAAATATACTTAGCAATCGTGTCTGAGTTTCTAAATAACTGAATTAGTTCTTTAATGGTAAACGCCTTAGCAGGGGTATTCCCGCTTTTTTCAAAAATGTTAAAACGTTTTTCCTTATTGGCTAGATTCATCTTGATGCGGTTTGCTAGTTTAAAGTACACAAAATAAGAAACTAAAGATGACACTAAAAACAACACAAACACAGTGCCAAAAATTACGGTCAAGTGAACAGCGGTCGGTCTTCTGATAATATCAACCGCAGCAATACTTACATCTACTTTAAAAATTAAGTAATACAGATATCTAAAGAAAAATAAATTATTTAAGAAATTGCGTTGAAAGGCGAAGTTCACATTTTGCCATCTAGTTTGAAAAGTATCAAAACGGATATAGCGGTCCTGTCCACGCATGTTGTCAATAAAAATAATTACTAGAGTGAAAATTAGTGAAACGGCAAGCAGCGACACCACTAGTGTGGCGATTCTTGAGCGCTTTAAGAAAGAAAAAGCGTAGAAGTAAACAACTGCAAATATTGTCCCTAAAAACAAGGAAACTGCAGGAATTGTAAAACAAATCACCGAAATTCGGCCAAGAAACGGAACTAGTGCACCATACTCAACCCCTGCGTTGTTGTAGTAAATAGAAAGCAAAAAAGGCAGGAAAAATACCAGGGTTTTTACCAGTTCAATTAAGTATCTAGCCACAATTTTAGAAAGAAAAATCGTGATATTGGTGATAGGAAAAGCAAAAAGAATATCGTTTTTGGGGTTTTGAAACAAGGATTTTGCCATTCCTTGCATTGACTGAAAAGAAGTAATTAACGTATAGAAAATAAAGATAGCGGGAACTAAAGCAATATAAGGAGATGCACCAAGTACCGAAAAAGCAGGAAGCATATAGTTATAGACATAAAACAGCAGACCTGCAAAAAACAGCATTAGGGCGTATTTTGCGATTTTAGTGCCAACCGATCCTCTGATTTTTACAAAAGAAGCGTCTACGTATTCAGACTTAAGCAGTTGCCAGAACACCAAAAATTGATTTGGGTGTTCACGAACTGCGTTTAGTGTGTTGTAAAACTTAACCGACATTTTACTGCTCAATTAGTTTAATGTACATCTGCTCAAGATTGCCGTATTTGGCCTTAAGTTCAGATACTTTTTCGTTAATCACCATTTGACCACGTTTAATAATGACAACTTCGTCACAAATATTTTCCACAACTTCAATGATATGTGAAGAAAATATCACGATATTGCCTTTTTTGGCGTGCATTTTAATCGCTTCTTTAAGTTGGTAGGCAGAAGTTGGGTCAAGTCCGGTAAGCGGTTCGTCTAATACCCAGACTTTTGGTTCGTGGATTAGCGAAGAGATCACTGAAATTTTTTGCTTCATACCGTGTGAGTATGTGCGGATTTGGCGGTCAATTGCGTAAGTAATCTGGAAAAAATCTGTAAGTTCAAGTAGTTTAGTTTTAATTACTTCTTTTGGTACATTGAAAAGTTTTGCTACAAAAGTAATATATTCACGTCCTGTCAACTCTTCGTATAGTGCGTGGTTATCAGAAACATATCCAAGTGAGTATTTAGCCTCTGTTGGATTTTTTTCAATATTGTAGCCACAAATTGAAATTGTACCTTCAGTAATTGTCTGAATACCAACTAGTGACTTAATTAAAGTTGATTTACCGGCTCCGTTGTGGCCAACAAAACCAACAATTTTACCACCAGAAATTTCAAAAGAAACATCTTTTACTGAATAAAAATCGTTATTTGCGTATTTTTTTGAAAAGTTTTGAACTTTAACTAAACTATCTTTCATATCAAGCTCCTTTTTAAGGTCTGGGGTAATTTTGCCAATTTTAACAACACCAATCTGGCGGTCTTTTTTGAGTTTATGGACAACAAATCTAAAAGAAATACAAGACTTTTGAATTTGCAAGAAAATTTGACTTACGGTTAGCGTAGTAATTGTGCAGATTGCCCAAGTGATAAACAAGTAGGTAAGCGGGAAGGTCACAGTTTTTCCTTTGATAGTAACTGCTTTATATTTAGAGCGCAGATTACCAAGGAAAGTTTTAAACTTAGCGTGGTCTACTATATTTCTACGGTTAATGTAGAAAAAGTCAACGTGCTCTTGCACAGTTTTATTGTCAGCATATAGCCCATCTACTATTCTTAAAACTATTGACGCTACTATAAAAAACAAGGTAAAGAAAATAAGGGCAATTATTAAGTCTTTTGCGCTTGGCATTTCAAAAAACCTCAAAGTGTAAGTAAGCGCAGACAAAACTATTAAGTAAAGTGCAGGCAGATATACAAGCATGTTTTCTAAACTAAAGAAACTGCCGTTTTCTTTGAGTTGTAAGAAAAACACAAAAAGCAGTGGAACTCCAGTTGAAAACATTGTAAAGATAGACATTGCGCGTTTCAGTTCAAATAAGAAAATAAAAGGTAGCACTAGCAACATCCATTTAAAGGGCGAAAAAGCGAACTTTGTGCTAAAAATCTCTGCTTTGCTGAGCACTGAGTAAACTGAGTAAATTACAGCAAGAGACACTGTAAACAACAAAAACTTTTTGTATTCATGCGTACGGTTAATGTATACATTAGTTAAAATAAAAATTAGGACAAATGGAGCAAGTAACATAAATAAGTGTTGGCTGGTAAAGACAAACTTTCGATAAGTCATGTGTCCAAAAATTACTTGCAAGGTAAGTGGAGACAACGAAAACAAGAAGACTACTATGTATAGTAGAACTTCGTAAAAAATATGTTTTTTAGAAAAGTGGAAAAACGAGGTGTTAAATGAACGCACCAAGACATAGAAAGCAATAAAGGTAGCAAGAACCATTAGCGGTACAATTAAACTAAAGTACGCACTTTGGTCGGCAAAAAAATGTCTAATTTTAAAAATAAAAGCAAGATAAAACACTAAGTTTACTAAATAAAAGATGGGCGTAAACTTAGTTTTTGAGTCTTTGATTAAAACTTTTCCTAAAAGTAGAACTATGGAAGTTAAATAAAGGTGCCTTGCAACTACTGCTAAGTTATTTAAAACATAAACAGCAAACGCTGGGTTTGCTGTGTTTTGATTAACTAAACTTAAAAAAGCGCCGCTTTTGGGAAGCAACATGATAAGTGCTCCGAGCATGGCAATCAAAGCGCCAAAAGAAACTCGGACCACTAAATCTGCTTTTTTAGGAAGAGCAGGTAAATTAAATTTTAAAATACGGGTACTTTGCGTGTTCATTACGATTGAAAGCGGTAGCCAATATAGATGCAACCGGCAAAACGGCCTGCGTTTGGAAGAATATTTTCTACAACCGGCGCAATCTTAAAGACATTGGTGTAGCCAAATTTTTCACTTTGACTTAAAAAAGGATCTCCACCTTGTTGAAGTGCTTGGTAAAACTCAGAGATAAAATCAACCATACCACGGTTTGGCTTCTCTTTCAGGAACTTGTCAATATTTTGGACAGTTGAGAAGTTTTGATTTATTTTAGTTAGTTCTGGGAAGTTTAAAGTCAGGAAGGTAAACTTCATGTTTGAAAACAACTCAGAAACTTTTGAACTTGAGTAAAAGTCGTCAACTGTTGAGTATTCTCTTTCGGCTAAATTGAAAGTCACGTCCCAAGCAGGGCGGTTGTGAGAAAGAAAGTAATTAGGGTTTTCAGGGTCGTCAACTGGTTGTACAAATGGGTTGTAGTTAGTGAAAAACATCGGTGCCCAGAAACTCTTAGTTTTAGCTTTGTCGTTGTTGTTTTTAACAATTTCAAAACCAGAGATTTGTTTAATTTGCTCAATAGTGCTAACTGTTTGTCCAATAAAGCGGTTTAAGTCAAGGGCTTGCGCGATTTCGTTAGATAGGTTAACTTCAGCCTCAACTATAGTTTCTTTTACAACTACAGTTGGGTCTACTGAAAACAAACGAGCAGCCTTACCGCTAAGCGCAGTTAAGTGTTCTTTAGTTAATTCAGGAGCACTAACTGCTTCTACTAACTGACTAAACTCAGCAGATTGTGTCTTGATGTTTTCATCTTGTCGTTTGCGACGATCGCGGTCTTGGGTGTAGATACCACCCGCACCACAGCGTTTAATTTCGGATTTTTCAATCCAAAGCGCAGAAGGCGAGGCCATTGTATCTTTTTTAATTATTTCGTTAAAGTCGTGATATCCGCCTTCGTTGGCAAACAAAATAGCGTTGATAAAAGCGTTGTCAATTCTGGTATTTGAAACAAAGTGGGTTGCTGCAATAAAGTTAAAACCAGCAGAAGTGTTTAAAACTACTGAGTTTTCAACGTCTAGTTTAGACCTAAACGCAGAAACTCCAAGAATTGAACCTGAAGAAAGAGGTGTTTTTTTCTTATTGCCACCGCCAATGGTGTGTGATTTTGAGTTACCTTTAATGTAGACATTTTTAATATATGAGTCGTAGTTTACTGAAGGAGTTTTGTCGATTCCAGGAATATCTATAAACGAACGAACTGAAAAAATTCCTGCTCTGATAATTGTTAAGTTAATACCTTCTTCAGTTGAGTTTTGCTTAATTGCGTGTCGGATGTTTTTACCGTCAATTGTATAGCAGTTTCCGTCAAACTGAATTGGCTTGTAGCCGACGTTTTTTAGTTTAGGATTATAAAGTCTACGGTAAAAAGAACCGCCTAAATACTTAGTTTCGTCAGTCACATCACCGTTTTCGTCGAACTCAATTTTGTCGTCATGTGGAATTAAAGACTCAATTTTATCTAAGTCTTTTAAATCAGGGTATTCTGCTCTACCTTTGAATTTATTGTCAATATACTCAAGTTGGTCTGCTTGCGCAACTGGCGTGATATTACGTTGAAGGTAAACTTTGTCATATTGTTTGGCCATTCTAAAGTATTTTCTTAGTTCTAAGTCTTCGTAGGCATTCACTCCTGCCTGAACATTAACGGTTTCTTTTAAAACTTCTTTAGGGTCGTTAATGTTTTCATATTGAAGTTCTACTTTGCGGCCAACTAAATTGCGAGAAAAACGCATACCAAAGCCATTTAAACGATAATTATCTTCGTTTAATTTAAATTTGTTTGACTCATCGGTTACATCTCTTAAACTAAGGCGGTATCCATATAGTTCAGGAGACATAGATTTAAGTTCGCGCAGCGACAAGTTTTTTAACTTAGTCTGAAATTGATTGTTTACCCAAACTTGAGTTTTGACAGTGATGTCAAACTCAGGGACATAAGTGTTGTCAGTTCCAACTGTTTTATGTTGAATTTTGTAAGTTGATTTGCTTTTAGTTTTGTGGTTTGGTTCAAGAGTATTTGGGTCTTCTGAGTATTCAAACTTATCTGAATGCTCTTTGTCTTGAACGTTTTTCAAAGTAACTTTGGTAATAGAAGGAATGATTTTGTAGATAAATCTAACTTCAGCTGTAGTGTTGTCTGTAAATTCATAGCGGTAAAGCGCAAAGTTATAACCTAAGTTTTTAAACACAAAACTATTAGAACCTGCTCCGCTTTTAATTTGAGTTGAGTCAATCAAGGTGCGTTTTAAAACGGTTTTGCCTTGAAATTGTGGCAGTTCAGGAGTTTTTTTGGTGTTAAAAGAAATAGTTTTTTCAGTTGTATAGTTGCTGCGTTCAACTACATTGTTTGCATGAAAATGAGTAAGGTTAGTTATGGCCTCACGAATTGTGATGGTTTTTTTAGTTGAGTAAAGCAGAGTTTT
>CALISC010000009.1 GCA_938041945.1 uncultured Acholeplasmataceae bacterium
CACGGCATTTAGATGGCTTTCCAGAAACCATGTCTATACCTTCTGTTTGTTCGTAAGCAAAAGGTACACAACGTATAGTTGCTTGTGTATCTTCTTTGATTTTAGCTTCTGTTTCGGCTGTACCATCCCAGTGACAAAGGAAGAATCCACCTTCTTTTACCTTTTCTTTAAACTCTTCATAGTTCTCACATTCATACACTCTTTCATCTCTATACTTGCGAGCTTTCTCAAAGATATTGTCTTGAATTTGATCTAATAGCTGTATAATGTGTTCATCAATTCCGTCTAATGAAACAGTTTCTTTTTCAAGAGTATCACGTCTCATGATTTCAACAGTATTGCTTTCAAGGTCTCTTCCACCCATAACAAGACGAACAGGAACACCCTTTAACTCATAATCAGCAAACTTGAAACCGAATTTAAAGAAAACGAAGCGATCATAGTTTGCGATTATCGCGGCCTTAGCACTAAAAAATTAGAAGCTTTAAGAGATGCGGCTAGGGTTTTAAACGTAAAAGTTCAAATCGTAAAAAACACTCTTGCCAATATCGCTCTTAATAACATCGAAAAGTCCGGTATGGTCTTAAAAGATACAAATATCTTTATCTGGGGCGATCAGCTTTCAGCTACCAAAGTTGCGGCCAAATTTGAAGAAACCAATAGCGAACTATTCAAAATAAAAACCGCTCATATCGACGGCGAAGTCGCGAGCGTCGAGAAGGTCAAGGCTCTATCTAAGATGCCTAGCCGCAATGAGTTGCTTGCGATGCTTTTGCAAGTTTGGAATGCGCCTATCCAAAATTTCACTATTGGACTAAATGCGCTTAAAGATAAAAAAGAAAGAAACCAAGAACCTGGTGTAATTATTTTAAAAAACCCAAGTAAAACTTTAAAAGGTAAAATCATAATTTGGGTAATTCTAGGTGCGATGGCGCTTTCATTTGTGGCTGCTTTTATTTCAATTATTTTAAAAGCAAACGGAGTTATTTAATTAACTGTCAAATAAAATATTTTTTAAAAAGGTTGATTTATTCAACCTTTTTTTAATTTTCTATCGCTGCTTTGATGTCAGCTAAGGTTATTTTAAAGTCTTTAAGTAGTTCTGCTCTAGTTTTTTCTGAAACTAAACAATTGTCTAAGTTCAGAGGAATCACTTTTTTGTTTAAATTATGGTGGTTTAAGAAATCTAGAACTAAACCATAAAGCAGAGAACTTGCTTCTTCAACTACCACTATTTTTGTGTGTTTTTCAACTTGTTTTAAAAAACTCGTCTCGTCTTCAATCTGAGAAATAAGTCTTGCGTTAACTAGTGTGAAGTCTTGGTTTAAGTTTTGATAAATTTCTTTTAAAATTGGCCCATAACTTAAAACCAAAGTGTCTTTGCCAGTTTTCAGAGTTTGCCAAAACGACTCCTTTTTGAACTTAATAGAAAAAGTTTCGGGGCCTGGTTCTTCGTTAAGTGACAGTTTCGGGTAAGCAATTGCCTTTAGCCCAGGTAAATCAAAAGCAGAAGAAAGCAGTGTTGTGTAGTCGCTGTCCAGACCACAGGCAAAAACTTTGGTGTTTGGAAAACAACTAAGCAATTTAGTAAAGTAAGTTCCTTGGTGAGTAGAAGGGTCGCGATTTGTTAAAAACGCTGAGTTTAAAAGTAGAGTTACATCTAGATTAACTCGGGCAATATCTGAAAGTAAATAGTCAAGCGAACGCTGAATAAATGTAGTGTAATACGGCAATATTACTTTCTTTTTATTTAAGGCTAAACTAGCGGCCAACATTGCTGAGTTTCCCTCGGCTATACCTGAGTCTATAAATCTATCTGGGTATTTTTCTTTAAAGTCTTTGGTAAAGTTGCCAAGTTCCATGCCACTTTCAATTAAATAAAAATCGCGTAGTTTTGCAAACTCAGAAATCACTTTTCCCATGATGTAAGGGGTTTGAGTTTGCGTAGAACTACTGTACGAATGATACTTACCGCTTACATCTGAAACAGCTTCAAAAAGCCCTTTTCCTTTAATTGTCTCAATTAAAAAAACAACTGGTTTTTGTACCTTTAAAACAGTTTTTAAAGCGTTTATTAAAGAGATAACATCATTGCCTTCTTTAAGGTAAAAAAACTGATAACCTAGTGCTTCAAAGTAAGCTCGTGCTTTGCTTTCGTCGTTTAAAGTGTGTCTAAAAGCACCAACGTTTTCTACAATTGAGCATTTGTTGTTGTTAATAATAACGGTGCCGGGTAGATTGTATCCACTTAAAGTATTTAGACCTTCAAAGGCTATTCCTGCGTTTAAAGCGCCGTCTCCAATCACCGCTATATTCTTGTTTAATGGGTTTGTTAGGACAAATCCTGCTAAAGCAGATAGAGATTGAGATGCGTGTCCTGCTTCAAAAAAATCATATTTAGATTCGCTGTACGCAGTAAAACCTGAGATTTTTCTTTCACTAAAATTAAGAAAACCACTACCACGACCAGTTAAAATTTTGTAGGTGTATGCCTGATGCCCTATGTCAAAAAGCAGTCTGTCTTTATCTAAGTCAAGTAAATAAACCAAGGCTACGGTTAGTTCAATTGTTGCTAAATTAGAGCTAAGGTGTCCACCTGACTTTAAGATATTTTCTTTAATAAACTCCCTAATTTCTGCACAAAATTTGGGCAGGTCTTGGACTTTGATTTTCTTTAAATCAGCAGGTAAAAAGTTTAGTAAATTAAAATTATTACTCATTTTCGATTGCTTTTTTAGCAACCTCTAAAATTGAGTCGGCTTTTTGAATTAAGTCCTTGGTTTGTTTGTAAAGTTCAATTGAAACCATGATGTCGTTTTCTTGATTTAACTTATCAATGTTTTCCTTTATTTTTGCAAATAGTGACTTTAACTCTAAGTTTTTTTCTGAATTGTTCATATTTTTACTCTCCTTTTACATTAGTGACAACTACTTTTAAAGTACCATCTTTTAATTTAATTTCAAGGCTATCATTACCATTAACTTCATTCACGCTTCTAACCATTTTTTGGTCTTTAAAAACTAGCGCATAGCCTTGTTCAAGTTTTTTATTTAAATCAAAATTATTAAGTCGTTCTTTAAAAAGTTTTAACTGAAACTCTTTATTTTTAATAATTTCAGGGATATTTGGTAGTTTTAGTTTAAAGTCAACAATTTGACTTTGTGCAACACTTAAAGTTTTGTGCAGGTTTGGAAGTTTAGCTGTGAGTTCATCTAAATACTCAGCGTTTTTGTTGTAAGTGTTGATAACTGAGTTTCTACATCTCTGCAAAGCTAAAGCAAGTGTTGCTTGTTTTTTTAAATACAGAGCCACAAGTGTTGACTTTGCTTGGTTTTCAAGTAGTAGTAGTTCTTGTTGAAGTTTGGTTAACTTACTTAGTGGAGATACTCGCTCTAAAGCTGCTTCTTGAGTTCTTAGTTCAGCATTTTCTTGATGTACTTTGTTTTTTAAATTAGTCAAAATTGTATGGTTAAACTCGGCTAACTTATTTTGGAAATCAAGAGTTGTAATTTGAGTAATCAGAGCTGCGGCGTCTGTTGGAGTAGACGCAGAAACGTCCGCAACATAATCAGAAATTGAAACATCCCTTTCGTGTCCAACTGCAGAAATCACCGGGATTTTAGAAAAATAGATAGCGTCCGCGACTTCTCTGGTGTCAAAAGCCTCAAGGTCTTCTTTAGCGCCACCACCGCGTCCAACAATTAAAACCTCTGTTTTGTTTTCTAAGTTTGCGAGTTCAATTGCTTTTTTAATTTCCTTGGCTGCGTTTTCACCTTGTACTAAAGTGTTGTAAACAATAAAGTCAATTAAAGGGAAACGTTTATATGCATTTTCTTTAATGTCTCTAAGGGCAGCACCTGTAGCCGAAGTTACAATTCCAACTACTGCTGGGTTTTGGGGAATCTTTCTTTTTCTTTCTTTTTCAAAATATCCAAGAGAGGTTAGTTCTTTAATTAGTTTTTCTTTTTCTCGTTTCTTTTTACCCTCGCCGTAGTCATAGACCTGCCAAACAGTTGCAGTTATTGAACCACCCTTTTGGTAGTAAGAAATGGTAATATCAACAATCACCTGCATACCAGTGTAGGGAATGAAATCCAGTTTACTTGCGGTACTTTGCCAAATTGCGCATCTTAGCGCGCTTTCTTTGCCAACTAAGTTAAAGTAAAGATGGCTTTTGGGGTTTTTAGCCTCGTATTCTGAGTAAGTTGCTTTAACTTCACCCAATACAAAAAAATGACTATAGCCAAAATTATGTTTAACTAAATCAGCAATATTTTGGCTAAAAAAGTCAACTTCAATAACATTTTTATCTGTATTATTTTGAATTTCTGCTCCACTCATTTTAAATTAGCAACGATGTTTTGTAGTAATTTATTGGTGAATTTATGTTGTTTTTCGTCGTCTAAATCTGAAAACAACTTAGTGATTTCAACCGCCTCGTTAATTGCAACTGGTACAGGGGTTTTCAGTTCTTGCATTTCAAAAACAGAGTACTCAACAATTGCTTTATCTAAATTAGAAAGTCTATCTAAACTGTAGCCAACCAAAGCGCTGGAAATCGTTTCATCAATTTCATTTACCTTAGTTAAAAATAGCGATAAAATCTCTTTTTCCTCGTTTGTTAAGACTAAATTATTTTCAATTCCTAAGTTATAAAGATAGATAGATTTAATTAAATTTAGCCTAGTTTGTAGTTCTTTTTTCATTTTATTCTCCAAAGACATTTTAGCATAATTTAGTGCCTTTTTAGCCTGTCGTAAAGGTTTTTAACCTTGATTAACTTGTTGCTCAAGTGTGCACGATTGATTTGTTTTTTAAAGGTAGAAATGTAGATTGACTGAAGTTCAGAAAGCGAACTATAGGGGTGTTTTAATCTCAATTTCATAACTCTTTCAAGTTCTGGGTCAAGTTCAGTTTCTAGGTTTGCAAAAATAAAGTTGATTTGTTTAATTTGTTTAGCAGCAACTTCAGAAGTTTTTTTAATGTTTGCGGTTTCACAATTAACTCGGCGTTGCAAAGCGGTTGCAACTTCTCTGTCTATTTTGCAGTTAGTGTAGCGCTCTGCGATTTTATTTAATTCTGAATGATTTAAAAAATCAACTATTTGGTCAAACGACTTAATGTACAGCAAAAGGTGGTCCAGGCGTTTTGAAATTCTGGCGTCTAAATTGTACTTAAGCAAAGTTTTTTGGACAAAAAAACAAGAGTCTGTGTTCTTGAACTTAAACTCCAGGTGATAGTTCGCAGAACTTGGTGAGTTAATTGAGCCAAGTATTAAAAACAAGGTTTTGAAAAACAAAGGTTTTGAAATTTCTGTAATTATTGTGTTAATTTCTGGTTCAATTGCTAAAAAATCGGGGTGCGCAAAAATTACCTTTTTAGAGCCATAGTTAACAACTGCGTTGACTTTTAGTTTTTTAAAAGCAGTGTCATAGAGTTCAAGCAGTTCATAAGGCACCTTAAACTCATAAAATTCGTTCTCTTGATTTGCCGTTTTTTTTAAGTAAAGTGCAAGCATTAAAAACTGTTTTAACTCTAAAACAGGTAGTTTTAAAATGCAAGCAAAAACTGCCTGTTTGCAGTACTTAGAAAAAGAAATTCCTAGTTTTTTTAATTCGTCTGCCAACAGTTGGCTAGAATTAGCCATGGTTTTTTAGGTATTTGGCGATCGCAGAAACTGCAATACCACCGTCGGCTGCTGCTGTAATTACTTGTCTAACTGCTTTTTTTCTAACATCTCCTGCTACAAAAATACCAGGAATAGAAGTAGAAAGGTCTTCGTTTACTAAATAGTAGCCCCATTCTTTTTGCAGTTCTGTGTCAAGCAGCGAAGACTCTGGAACTTGACCGATAAAAATAAAAATACCGTCTACAAAAACTGAATGATTTTGATCAAACACATCAAAGTTAATTCCTTTTAGTGTATTGTTTTCCTCCAAAATTTTCTTAATTTTTGCGTTATAGATAACTTCAATGTTGGTTTTTTTAAATAATTCTGCCTGTCCTTTTTTGTCGGCAGTTAAGTGTGGGTCTTGAGTAATTACTGTAACTTTTTTACAAATGTCTGCCAAAAAAGTAGCCTCGTCAACAGCAGCGTTGCCACCACCTACAACTGCAACTTCTAAGTCTTTGTAGAAAAATCCGTCGCAAGTTGCGCAAAAAGAAATACCGTTGCCGAGGTATTTGGCTTCGTTTTCAACATTTAGCGTTCTTGGTTTTTGGCCAGTTGCTAAAAGTACAGTTTTAGTCTCGTATATGTTTTGGTTTGTCAAAACCTTGAAACCTTTTTCTATTTTTTCAATTTTTAAAACGTTTTCGGCAATTATTTTTGCACCCAAAGACTTAGCGTGTTCATGCATAGACTTTGCCAATTCACTACCCTCAATTTTACTAAAACCTAAGTAGTTTTCAATTTCTTTGGTGTTAATAATTGCGCCACCTGGTACTTTTCGTTCAAATACCAAAGCGTCTAAGTTTTGTCTTGCTGCGTAAATTGCAGCGTTTAGGCCAGCAGGGCCTGCGCCAATAATGATTAAATCTTTCATAATTAGTTAAATAAATCCTTTAAATCCTTTAAATCGTTAATCTTGTAAAGTGCGGTTGTAGAGCCGTTTTCGGTAGTTTCTGTGCTATAGAAAACTGTCTTTATTTCAAGAGTGTCCGCTAGTTTTAGCATCTCTTCGTTTTCTGAAATCATGCACGCTCGCTCTTTTTTCATCAATTCGTTTGCTAAAAACGGATTGACTTCGTCTTGCAGATATGAATTTTTAAACGAACAATATATAGCACTTTCAGCCAAAGTTTGCTTTAAGTTAAGTTTAGAGAAAATAACTGTTTTAATTCCAAATATATAGTTGTAAATTTTAAACCTTAAAACAGCCTTATAACCCAGTTTTAAAGCAAGATCTGCATCTAGTAAAAAATAGGCAACAGACCCAACTTTCTCGCCTTTTTCATTAACTATATAGCGTCCTTTTTTACCAGGATCCAGGTAAGTTTCGTAGTGATAAGGAGTGGCGTCTACGTAATATGGAATGTGTGTGAAGTAAAGATACTTAACGCCAAAATAAATCAAACCGCCGATTATAAATAGCACAGAAATTAACACATTTTGTTTAATCTTACCAATCCAAAGCGGGTCTTGTCGAAAAGGTTCAATTAAAAAGCCACGAATTAAACCATAAGCAACAGTGTATAGCCCAAACATATCACCAACTTTAAGCAGTTTAAAGCGGCGAACTACCAACAGAGAAATTAAAATAAATAAGTTAGCAAGCGATTCGTATAAGAAGGTTGGATGCCAGTAGCCAAGTTGAGTTGAGTTGTTTCCACTAAAGTGCATTTGCTCACGAATAAACCCTGGTAAGAAATTAAGACTTTCGGCCATTGTGCCGTGAGCCTCGCGGTTGATAAAATTACCCCAACGTCCGGCAATTTGACCAATTAAGAAACCAATTGCCACTATGTCTAAAATCAAAAGCATATTGATTTTTCTGACCCAGCAGTAAATGGCAGCCGAAATCATCGCGACAATAATTGCACCGTGAATCGCAAGTCCGCCGCTTCTGAAGTCAAAAAAGGAAGAAAGCGAAGCATTTGGGTCAAACAGTAGGTAGTAAAGTCTAGACCCTAGAATTGAAAGCGGAATAATTATTAAAACTCCGTCTGTGGCGTGCGATACTGAGATATTTGATTTCTTGACTTCTTTTAGTGAAGTGTAGACTGCGGCAAATATTCCAAAAGAAATAAAGACAGCATACCATCTAACGTCTTGGCCAAAAATAGAAAAAGCCGTTTTACTAAAACCAATTACGCGGTCAGGGGTGCGAAAACCATTTGTAGCAAGCGCTAGCAGCGAAATAAAAATCAAGGTTAGCAGCGGAAATGATAAAGTTTCCCAGTATTTATTTGTAAACTTAAAAAACTTAGTTTCATGATATCTTGCTGTGAGTTTTTGTATTTTTCTAATCATATTTTTAATACCTTTCTTAAATATTTTCCAGTCAAGGATCGTGGATTTTCACAAACATCTTGAACAGTACCTTTTGCAACAATTTCACCGCCTTCATCACCGCCATGTGGTCCAAGGTCAATTATCCAGTCGGCTTGTTTAATCACATCTAAGTTATGTTCAATTACCACCATAGTGGTGCCTTTGTCTACTAGTTTATGAAGAACCTGACAAAGTTTTTTAACGTCTTCTTGGTGAAGTCCAGTTGTTGGCTCGTCTAAAATAAAGATAGTTCCAGGCCTGATTTCTTTGTGTAGTTCAGAGGCTAACTTAACGCGTTGAGCCTCACCACCAGACAAGGTATCTGAGGCTTGGCCTAATTTAATGTAGCCAAGTCCAACTTCCTGCATCACGCTTAAACGTTTGTGAATTTGTGGGAAGTTTTTAAAAACAGAAACCGCTTCTTCTACTCGCATCTCAAGAACATCTGCGATGTTATAGTCTTTGTATTTAACTTGCAGGGTTTCTGAGTTAAATCTAGTTCCGTTACATAAACTACACTTCACGTAAACATCTGGCAAGAAGTGCATTGAGATTTTTTTAAGTCCATCACCCTTGCACTCCTCACAACGCCCACCTTTGACGTTGAATGAAAATCTACCTTTTTGATAACCTCTTTGTTTTGCTAAAGGAAGTTCTGCAAAAAGTCCACGAATATAGTCAAACACACCGATGTAAGTTACTGGATTAGAACGCGGGGTTCTGCCAATTGGGGCTTGTGAGATTTCAATGATTTTCTTTATCTTTGAAAAATCTTGTACCCAGCCAACTTTTGGTTTATTTTGTTTAGTGTCACCTAATTTAATTTGTAGTGATTTTAGCAGTACATCTTGCACTAAACTAGACTTACCAGAACCCGAAACTCCTGTAACTACAGTTAAAACATTTAAGTAAAATCTGGTGTCAATGTTTTTTAAGTTATTTTCGCGGGCTTTGCTGATTTCTATATAGTCAAAATCGCTAATTTCTCGGCGTTTTGCTGGAATTGGCACTTCGGTTTGGCCAGACAAATAATAGCCGGTTAGCGACTTTGGTTTTTCTATAAAGTCTTTCGGTGTGCCTTCGGCTACCAACTCGCCGCCAAAGTCTCCGGCTTTCGGACCAATGTCAATAATCCAGTCAGCGGCTTCCATAGTCTCAGTATCATGTTCTACCACTACCAAAGTATTTCCAAGATCTCGCATTTTGCAAAGAGTGTTGATTAACTTGGCGTTGTCAGCCTGGTGGAGACCAATTGAAGGTTCATCAAGCACATAAAGTACTCCCGAAAGTTTCGCACCAATTTGTGTGGCTAGTCTAATTCGCTGCAGTTCACCACCAGACAAGGTCGCGGCCGAACGATTTAAATTAAGGTAAGAAAGTCCAACGTCGTTAAGGAAGTTTAAACGGTCTTTGATTTCTTTTAAAATACTTAAAGAAATGGCGTTTTCTTCTTCAGTTAAAGTTAAATTATTTAAAAATTCAAGTAGTTTTTTAACAGATAAATCAGAAAGTTCAAAAATATTTAAATCGTTAATTTTAACAGAAAGCGCAGATTGATTTAAACGTTTACCTTCACATTGCTTACACACTGATTCTTTGGCAAACTTACCAAGCCATTCACGGAACCACTCAGCAGTTGTGGTGTCAAAACGTCTTTGATAGTGATTAACTACTCCTTCAAACTGCTCTATTTTTTTAGTAATACGGCCGCTTTTTGAAATTAAATTAAATTCTATTAACTCAGGACTGCCGAAATACAGTTTTTGAAGTTTTTCTTTGTCTAGTAGTTTAAGTGGTGTGTTTGTGTCAATTTGAAAAAAGTTAGCAGCAATTTCAAAAACCTGCGACAGCAAATTATCTTCGTTGTTGTTTTGAGCAGGAATAATGGCACCTTCTTTAATTGAAAGGTCTAAGTCAAAAACCAATTCAGGTTCAATTGTCATAATGCTGCCTAAACCTTTGCAGTT
>CALISC010000010.1 GCA_938041945.1 uncultured Acholeplasmataceae bacterium
TTTAAAAAACTGAGTGCGGAGTTTAGTTTATTGGCGATTTTTATATATTTAATAAATAGAGATTTCTAGGCTCATGATATAATAAAAATGTTCTTAGGAGAGATATATGTATAAAGAAAGACCTTATTTTTTTCAACAAAAAAATGCCCGTGTAGACGAGGATTTCTACAATTACAATAAAAAAACTCAAAAAAATAAAACTAAGTCAGATTCAGTTGCTTTTAGAAAAACTATGTTTGCCTTGCTTTTGGTAGCAACTCTGTTAGTGGCTGTATTCTTAATTTACTCACCAATCCCTGGCTTAATTAAAATCGCGCCTGGCATTGAAAAAATGTTCATAGCACTTCGTTTAGACATGGGTGTTGTATTTACAATAATTTTTCCATTTTTCTCACTGATTTTAGGTTTAACTGTAGTATCACTATGTAGATCTACTGTTGGAAAAGTATTAGTTAGTTTATTGACTGTGTTGTTTGCTGTCGATGCTTTTTACTTAGCTATTAACATTCATACTGGTTTACCTGGTTTGCCAAATAACGTGACTTCACCATTTGTTCCTTACCTATTTAATGCAAAACTATTTGCAAATGCAAATGGAACTATGAAAAAACTTCTTTATTTTGAAGGAGTTACCAACGCAGATAAACTAATTCTTCCTCAATTGCTTAATATTTATCTTGGTTGCTTGTTTGTCTTCTTCTTAGTTGCTGCTATCCGCAAACTAAGAGTAGATAGTTCACTATTTGCGTTTACTTTATTTGTCTTTATGTTAGTAATGTTGCCATTTACTTTCAAAGTATTTAATAACTTTGCTGGCAAAACAAATCTGAAAGCCTTAACTAAATCACTTGTGTTCATGCAAACATATGTTGCTTGGTACTACTTAGGTGTTTGTGTGTTGTTAATCTCAACTTCTATTGCAGGACTTGCCTATAGAGAGAAAAAACCTGTTAAGAAAGAAAAAGTTGCAAAATAAATCAATAAAAGCGTGGTGAAAGCCACACTTTTTTAATTAAAAAATACCTTCGCATAAAAAGTGTTATCATTGTTAACGGATGTTGTTTTTAAACAAAAGCCAAAAAGAAGGAGCACGCTATGTTTAGAGAGTATTTAGTTTCAAATGAAGCCAGTAAAACAAGAATTATTTTTAGATTTATTGCCTATATCTTACTTATTTTAACCACTGCTTATTTTCTACTTGCCTTAACTTCTTCGGTTGGCGAAGTTTTTAGTTTTGCTAAATCTGGTTTTTTTAAGAAATTTAAGTCAGTTTCAAATGTATACGTCTACTACTCTTTTATTTCTTTATTTCTAATGGCACTTTGTTTCTTGATTTTAGGTACAACTAGAAACACTTTACTTAAAATAACTGGGGTGAGCACTGCAATTGTTATTAGCATGGTTGTGATTTTAAGTTTGTACTTTGATTTTAAAATGCCAACTCCAAAGGGTGTGGAAAGTCGCTATGAAAACTCAGAGTTCTCAGGTTTTTTCATCCAAAGTATCTACACTAAACCTTTTACTCACAAAGCACTAAACCAAATTTTAACTGCTTTTAAACTGCAAAACTTTGCACACTTTAAATGGTTAGCACTTACTCCTGGTATTTTAACACTGCTTGCTAGATTTCACGCAGCGGGTTCAGAGAAAAAATATTTAGCGTTTTTAAGGCTGGGCTTAGATGTTTTAACACTGAGTTTTGTGTTTATCACGCTAAACCTGTTTTTACTACACAGAGTAACAATTGATTCACTACAACACGCTTTGGTATACACTTCACTTAGCCTGTCAGCACTTGGCATTGGCTTTTTGTTGTCAGGCACTATTATTGCTTTTTTCCACATCAAAAAATACTAATTTCGTGATTTAAAACTAACTTAAAAAGCGATAGTTGAAAAAATAGGGTTATTTTTATATAATTCTATTTGTTGGTGCAGTAGCTCAGCTGGATAGAGCAATAGCCTTCTAAGCTATCGGTCGGGGGTTCGAATCCCTTCTGCATCGCCATTTGACTTTAAAATACTCTGGTCCTGCCAGAGTATTTTTTTGTCAATTTAAAAACCCATTTGCACCAATTGGTGCAAATGGGTTTAAATGTTTTTTTGTGTCTTTAGGCTAAAGCCTTAATTCTAAATCTACCTTTGAAAGAAGAAATATGTTTAAAGGTAATAAAGGCTTTCGGGTCAATTTTAAATATTAAATCAATTAGTTTTTGTTCTTCAAACTGATAAACAACGGTCAAAAGTACTGATTTATCTTGAAAACTGTATCCACCTTTAGCGTCAATTAAAGTAACTCCGTGTTTAAGTTCTTTAATTAAGGCTTGCGAAAGTTCTGTTTCTTTTGTTGTGACAATCAAGGCTTCTATTAAGTTATATGAATTGTGGATTTTATCCATCACCACCATTGAAATTAGCAGTCTAATTGAAGTAAAGATAAAAACATAAAGAGCATAAAGCATCTGAGGCTTGTCTTTAAGTTGACCAATTCCTTTTAAGATTTTGCCTTCTGGCCCTCCGATGTTTTCAACGAAACTTTTAATTACGGAGTTAGAAGGGTCTGCAAACATTGCAAAAAAACAACCAAGTGAAATAATCGTTAAGTTCATAATGGTTGAAATCTTTCCAACCGACATTTTACCTTTATTTAAAGCAAGAACTTGCCCGATTATATCAAGACCGCCAGTTGAACCTCCATATTTAAGAGTTCCACCAGTTCCAACACCAATAAAAATCCCACCAGCAATCGCTAAAATCAAAGGTGAAGTGGTTTTAAGTAAATCAATTTGCAGGAACTTAACGCAAGTTGCTTGCAGAACAATTGAAACTGTTGAGTAAAATGCGAAAGTTTTTGAAACCTTAAACCAACCAAGTAATAAGATTGGAATATTTGCAAAAATGATAAAGAGTGAAAGCACCGTTTTGGCGTTTTCTTGATTTAAATTGACTTTGGCAACGTGGTGCAAAAAGTCAACAATTAACTGCCCTATACCAGGCACTCCGCCTGTATACATGCGAACGTATGAAGCCTCTAGAAACCAAGCCAAGCCAATTCCGTAGATAAAGGTGAAAAACACAGCCATAAAAAGACGGTTAGCTTCAGGTAAAGCCTTGTTTTTAATAAACTCGTGTCTTTTGGCTTGTTTTTCGGTGTAAGGAATTTCAACTGGATTCAGGGTTCTGTAAAAGGTAAGTTTTTTTGATTTATTTAACTGAGTTTGCTTACCTGTGTGTTCTATATATACAGGAGCTTTTTCTTTGGTTTTCATAAAACTACTCAAGGTCTTTTTTGTCTAGTCTAACAAAAAGAATTTCTGGTTTTTTAAAGAAAATTTCTTTAAAAGGAGTTTTCACAAGTACAGATTCTAGTGTATTTTCGCTAATTTCTAACATTGCCTGGATTTTTTTTGCAGTTTCTGGAATAAACGGCAGCAAGGCAATTGAAAGTACACGAATGACTTTAAAAAGTGTAGTTAAAACTGCCATTAGTTTGTCTAGTTCTTGGTTTTTAAATAAGTTCCAAGGTTCTTCAAGGTCAATAAACTTATTAGCAAGACGCGCTAGTTCTAAGATAGATTTAGCGGCTTCTGCAACTTTATATTCTTGAAATAACTCAGTTAGTTTACCTGGTAGACTTTCAATGTAGGTATCGATTTCTTTAAAGTTTTCATCAAAATTTGTGTAGTTTGGTGAGAATTTTGAATCAAAGTATTTAGCCAACATTCCAAATGTTCGGTTAACTAAATTACCAAGGGTATTGACTAACTCTGTGTTGGTTTTTTCAAGTACCAGGTCATAAGTTAAGTTGCCGTCGTCTTTAAAAGGAATTTCTGAAAGACAGTAAAAACGGACTTTATCTACCCCAAAAGTTTTAACTAATTCATCTGCGTAAATGGTGTTGCCAAGCGATTTTGACATCTTTGTTTGGTGAGTCAGAACCCAAGGGTGTCCAAATACAGTCTCAGGCAATTCAAGTCCGAGCGACATTAAAAAACAAGGCCAGTATACACAGTGAAAACGGGTGATGTCTTTACCAACAATGTGAGCGTTAGCCGGCCAAAGTTCACTGAACTGTGTGCTTGTTTTATCTGTGTTGTATCCAATTCCGGTAATGTAGTTGCAAAGTGCATCTAGCCAAACATAAAGCACATGTTTTTTATCAAAATTAACCTTTACTCCCCAGTCAAAAGAAGATCTGGTCACGCAAAGGTCTAAAAGTGGTTCTTTTAAAAAAGCCAAAATTTCATTTCTGCGACTTTCTGGCATGATAAAACGAGGGCGGTCTTGAATGTGTTTAACTAGTCGGTTTTGGTATTTAGAAAGAGCAAAAAAATAAGCCTCTTCTTTCATTAAAATTGGTTTTTCACCGTTTGGCAAAAGTCCGTCTACCAAGTCTTTTTCGCTAACATATGCCTCTTCTGCTTTTGAGTAAAGACCTTCGTAATAAGACAGGTAAATATCGCCTTTTTTAAACATAACGTCTGCTATTTTAGCAACCGATTGGGTGTGTACTTCGTCTGTTGTTCTGACAAAATTATCGTACTCTATATTAAGCAGTTTTAAGTTATCTTTAATGTAAGTAACGATTTTATCAACATAGTCTTTTGGCGACATTTTCGCCTCGCTAGCCTTTTCTGCGATTTTAAGACCGTGTTCGTCAGTCCCAGTTTGAAAGTAAACATCGCGCCCTGCTAGTTTGTAAAATCTAGCGATGCAATCGGTTAAAATCAACTCATACATATTGCCAATATGCGGGTATGAAGAAGTATAAGGAAGAGCAGATGTTATATAAAACTTATTTGTTTTTTTCATTGATTTTAACCTCTTTATAAATTTCTGACTTAGGTTTACCAAGAGTTTTTGCAGTTAATTTAATTGCTTCCATATCAGAAAAACCATGGTTTTGATAGTTTAAAAATAATTCTTTTAGCGATAAATTAGTCTCTATTTTGGGCTTATCACTACCTTTTATAATTATAACAAACTCACCTAAATTCTGAATTTCGCCAAAATCTGCGTTTACTAAATCAAACCAATAGAAAGTCTCGTGCAACTTAGTCAGTTCACGCGCAACCATAATTTCTCTTGACTTAAAAACAGACTTTAGCAATTCAAGAGTTTTAGTTAGTCTATGTGGGGATTCGTAAATTACTAGTGTCTCTTTTCTTTCAGTGTACTCAAGTAAAGTGTCTATAGCCTCTTGTTTTTTTCTTGGCAAAAACCCGAGAAAAGTAAAGGAGTTTGTCTGGAAAGTTGAGCAAATTAAAGCAGGCACAAAAGCAACTGGGCCAGGAAGCGGTACGACGTTAACTGAGTTTTCTTCTTTGACTGTTTTAATTATTTCAAAAAGTGGGTCTGAAATTCCAGGAGTACCAGCGTCCGAAACCAAAGCAATATTCTTGCCTTCTTTAAGCATTGCAATAATTTTTTTGCTCGCTATTTTTTCGTTGAACTTCTCGTATCTAAAAAGTGGTTTTTGAATGCCGAAATGATTAAGTAAAACAAGAGTTCTTCTGGTGTCTTCACAAAACACCGTTTCAACTTCTTTTAAAACTTCAAGGGCTCTAAGAGTTATGTCTTTTAAATTCCCAATTGGAGTTGGTACGATATAAAGAGTTGGGAAATTATTTTCAAAACTAGTTTGTATCTTCATTTTAAAAACTGATCAAAAGCAACTAAGGCTGTAAGAATTTGCATGCGAGCGTTGACAGGAAAATAAAAGGCTTTTGTCCGTTTTTGGACAAAATCAAAAGTCTTTATTAGTTTGTTCATCTGAAAACTAGCCAATTTAGCAATATACTCTTTTTGGCTTTTGAAGTGCAGACTTCGCTTTAACTTGAAGTTAATTGCGTCCATTAAAAAAGTTTGGATGAGTTTTAAAAAAACACGGCCAGTGGTTCTTTCGTGTTCAACTGAAAAATATTTAGCCAAAGTTAGAGTGTATTTTTTTTCAGGGTTTAAAATCACTGAAATAAAATCTAAAAAAGGTGTTTGTAA
>CALISC010000011.1 GCA_938041945.1 uncultured Acholeplasmataceae bacterium
TTGATTCTGGCAAACATGAATTAATTAAAAAAAATTCCACATTTGTAATGCGTCAAGATAAATTTTCTTATCACTTGTGTACGGATTTCAAATTTACGTTTCTTATAACAATGCACAATAAAGAAACAGCTTTAACAAAATCATTATATATAGAATATAATAAGTGTATGAATTGAGGCCAGCATTGGCCAGAAAAGGGGTAAAAATGAAACCAAGCACTAAAGCAAATAAATTGTTTACAACAATCTTGAAAATATTTGCAATCACTGCTTTAACACTAGGTATTTTTGCACTCATATTTTCGTGCAAAACTACACCAAAACCAAATCCAGGTCCAAAACCAACAGACCCAGATTTAACTCAATTGAAAGTTCCGAGTGGAACAATTGACAAAAACTTCGCGCTAGACCGTAAAATTGGTAATTTTGATGTTACATACGAAATTACAAAAGGACAAAACGCAGCCACAATCAAAGACGGCTACACTATTGAAGTTGTACAACAAGATGAAGACGTAGAAGTTACTTTAAAAGCAACTGCAGGTTCAGTTTCAAAAGAATTTACTTTCACTGTTGCCAAAAAAGGTTCGCAACCTCAACCAGAGCCAGAAACTCCAGAAAAACTACTGAAAAAACTAAAACTGCCAAAAACAGTTGACGGCGACCTTGATTTGACTAAAGAAATTGATGGTAAGCCAGTTAACTGGACTTCTTCTCGCCCAGATGTTTTGAAAATTGAAGATGGCAAGGCAAAATACACAGCACCAGAATCTACTACCGAGGTTACTTTAACTGCCGAAATTGAAGGTAAAACTCGTGAGTTTAAAGTAAACGTGCAAGGCAGTAAAGTCAGAATTACTTTTGCTAACCCAAAAAGCCAAGTTCAAGATGACATTCCAGCACTTGAAGTTGCGCGTAATTCAAACGTTGAACTTAGTCAATTGCCAAAAGAAGATAAATACGACAACGCTGAGCGTGGTGAGTTTTTATACTGGCAAATCAGAAAAGGCACTAAGTTAGAACCAGTTACTGAAGACGATTTAAAAAATCTTACACACGACCTTAAATTAGTTGCTAAAGCTGCGGCCAAAGGTACACACCGTGTAGTTTTCAAAGGCAGAGACGGCCAAGAAATTTACCGCGGAACTTCTAAAAACGGTAAACCAGTTGAACTTAAAGATGTTGACTTTAATACACTACTTAACTTAAAAGAAAACGAAACTTTAAAATGGTTACCAGAAGACCAATTCAACTCTCTTACTCAAGCCACTGTATTTACCCCTGAAATCACTGTTCAAACTAAAAAAATCAATTTAACTTTCTTTGACAAAGATAACACTACAGAACTTAGAAAACTAGAAGCCTTCCCTGGTAAGTTTGAGTTAAGCCAATATGAAGACTTATTTAAAGAAAAAAATGTTCAGTATGACTTTAGAGGTTGGTTAAATAAACAAACTAACGAACCCGCTGATATCAATAAATTAACTGAAGACACTGAGTTGGTGCCAAACATTGTTGAGTACACTGTTTTGGATGTTACTTTTAAAAATGAAGACAGTACAGACTTATCTAAACTTCAAGTTAGAAAGAACTTCAACAGCACTGACAAAGAATTAAAACAATGGAATGCGCACTTCACTGCCAGAGATTCAAGAATTCCAAAAGTTCCAACAAAAGAATTCCATACCGCAAAATGGTCACAAACCTTCCCACACGACTTTACTGAAACCACAGTAATTACACCTGTCTACACAGAACACAAAAAAATTACTTATCGTTTCTTTATTGGCGCGACTGAACACAAAGTAGAAGGACACATTGGACAACCTGTAACTCCGCCTGCAATTCCTGCAAAACCTGGATACGAACAACAATGGGTATTTAAAGACACAGGAAAAGCACTTGGTGAAAACGCTAAGTTTGTAAAAACTCATGATGGCAAAATTTTTGAAGTAAAAGAAACTTTAATTAAATACACCTTGACTTACAAGTCAGGCGACTCAACTATTCAAACAAAAGAGTTTGACGTAACTACCGATGAGTTTGATTTAATGACATTCCCAAATACTCCTGGCAAAATTTTTGAAGGTTGGTACAAAGAAGCAGACTTCCAAACTCAAATTACAAAAATTCAAAAAGGTACAGTTGGTGATATCACTGTATACGCTAAACTAAAAGACTTTAGACCAACTGTTAAGTTTACCTTTACAGACGGTAGACAAGAAGAAACTAAACAATATGCGTATGGTGAAAAAATCCAATACCCTGCGCTAAGCACTACACCTGGTTATGACTTTAAATGGTCAGAAATGCCTGAAAACGCAGAAAAAGACATCACTATTTCTGAAGTTAAAACTCTGCACACTTATTCAATTACTTATCAAGGACTAGAAGGCGCACAAAACTCACCTGACAACACAGCAACTTATACAGTTGAAAACAAAGTGGAGTTTAAACCTGCATTTAAAGAAAAACACCACTTCAAAAGATGGATAGATGCAGAAACTAACGAAGAAATTAAATCTACCGATGGTAAGTTCAAAGACTTAACTTTAAGGGCTGAATTTGAAGAGTCTAACTTTACTGCAAAACTAGAAGTTGTAAATCAAAATACAGTAACTTTAACTTTCACAGAAGACGCTGAACTTGCAGCTGCTATCGCTGACCCTAAATCAGTATTAGACGGACTAGATATCGCAGATGCTTTTGATTTAAGCAAGATTAAGATAACTTACGCAAACAAAGTTATGACCATTACTTTTGAAGAAGGATTTGTCAAAGCAGACTATTTGAAGAGACTTTCATACACAGAAGGCGACGGATCTGGCGTGATTTACTCAAGATTCATGATTAAAGCGACAAACATTAAAAACGCAGCAATGATGACTTTACCAGAAGTTCCTGCTTTCTACTTAAAATCATCTGTGCTTGAAGGCGATTCACCTAAATGGGACAAAGTTCCTGTTAATACTGCGCTTTCTCAAGAACAAAAAGACGCAGAACCACAGTCAAACCCACTTAAACATGAACTTACTTTAAAATACAACACCAAAGCACATGGCCCCCAAGAAGAGAAAAAAGAGTTTATCCACAACAGTAAAATTACTGATGAACTACTTACTCCAAAAGACATGCCAGGCTACCGCTTTGTAGGTTGGTATAAAGAAAATAACTTTACTACCAAAGTAGAAGCAGCAGACCTAACTGACACAAAAGCCGCAATTACTCTGCATGCCAAATTTGAGTTAATAACTTTCAATATTGAGTATGTTATTAACTCAAAAATTGGCCAAGTTGCCAACACTAACCTAACTACCTACACTGTAGAAAGCGAAGACATTACTTTCAATGCACTTCCAAACGGCAAAGGCTACACCTTTAAAGGTTGGGATATTGCTGAAATTAAAAAAGGTTCAGTTGGAGATAAAGTAATTACTGCAAACATTGAAATTACTCAATACAAGGCTTACTTAGATGGCTCTTCTATGTCTAGATTTTCATACAACTCTGCTAAGTCTGCTTTAGGCGAAGTAAAAGAAGAAAATGGCGAACACTTTGTTAACTTTAACTATTTTGATGGACTTGAGTTAAAACAAGTTATCGATATTCGCGAAGGCTATACTTTTGAACACTGGAGTTTAACTAAACGCGAAACTACAGAACCTTACGCAAAGATTGAAAACAACAAAATTGGTGCTAACCAAATTGACTACGACATCAACTTAACAATTAGTCAAAAAGAAAGTTATTTAGACTTTGGAGACTTGCACACTAAAGCAGGTTCATTCCTTGCTAAAGTCACACAAATTTCTGATGTTAAAGAAATAAAAGGTGCTGATGATAAAAAAGGTGAATTTGTTGATTTAGCCGTAACCGATAAAACTGGCAAATACTTAGTAGTTCAAGTGATGAAAGACTTTGCGGCTAAGATTGGTGATATTGTTATTCTTGACTTTGACAAAGATATCTTTAAAAATACAAAATATAATCATATTGAAATTCATGGTTTTGAAGGCCAAGACTATGTTTATTATGAAAACTCAGATATCCGCAAATATACAGGAACAGAGACTATAGACCCAGTTGCAGCAACTCAAGTTGCAGATCTTAACGCTCTTTGGGATGTTGAAACAGGTACTTTGGTTTCAATTAACAGCCAAGTAATTAAAAAAATTAGTGAAAAATATTATCTTCAAATTGACAGCAGAAAAAAAATTGAACTAGTTGTATTAAACGATGCGGCTAAGGCTTTACTGGCAGATGGTAAAGCAGTAAACATTAAAAATGCTGTCTACAGATATTTCAAAAACTCAAGAGGTTTGTTTATCTTAAGCCAAACTGGACTTGAACTTGATTTAGAATACGAAAAGAACCAAACTCGCGAAAGACTACAAGCAGACTTAAAAGCATTCTTTGACTTAAAGAGCGAACTTCGTTCAAGAGATGAAGTTAAATTACCTCAAGAACTACACGGTCAAAAATTAACTTGGACTTACTCACCTGCAGACATTTTAGACGGAGACGGTAAAGTTAAAACTGACGAAAGCCTTGATGGCACTAAAGTTAAATTTACAGCAACAGTAGCGGAAGGTGTTTTAAAAGACGAAGTCTTTGAATACGAAGTTACTTACAAATACTTAAAAGAAGGTGAAGTAAATCCTGAAAAAACAGCAACTTTTGAGTTTAAAGGTGATGAACTTAAAGAAAATAATGTAAACGGTATTCCTGCAACTCTTGTTAAAAAAGGGAAATACTATAAAGATGCAAAAGGTATAAAACTTGCTTCAACTAAAGCAAAAGGTATTGCTGAGCTTACTTTCGCTGGCTATAAAGTTAAATCAATTACTGTAGTTTTCGGAAGTACAAACGCAAAACCAGGTTTTGGTAATGTAAACGGTAACCAAATTGAAGGTGAAGGTAAAGGTATAGATATTACAAAAACTTTCACATTTACAGATGCTGTTGAAAAAATTGTAATTACCGCAGATAAACCGCTTTACATTAGTTCATTTACTGTAGTTGTGGTACCTGCTTAATCTAGATTAAATTACTAACTAAAGAAATAAACCCCTTATCAAATTGATAGGGGGTTTTTGCCTAATTTTATTTTTCTAAAAAATCACTACCTTTAAAGCATTCTGGTTCTAATTTCTCCATTTCAGGAAATTTTAGTTTTTCTGCCCAAAAATAACCAACTATTGCTACAGTATTTGAAAGATTTAAAGAACGAACATGTCTAGACATTGGAATTCTAAAACATTTGTCTAAATTGTTTTTCAAAATTTCTTTATCAATACCTGTAGTTTCTTTGCCAAACACCAAGTAAACAGATTTATCTGACTTAAAATCAAGGTCAGTGTAGCACTGCTTTGCGTAGCGAGAAAGATAGTAAATTTGCTCAGGCTTATTTCGTTTAAGAAAGTTAGTAAAATCTAGATACAAAGTAACTTGGCTAAACTGACGATAGTCAAGTGCAGCACGGCGCATTCTCGGGTCGTTTATGTCAAATCCAGTTGGCTCAATAATATGCAAGTGTGCGTTTAAGGCTACACAAGTTCGCATAATATTTCCGACGTTTTCCGGAATCAAGGGTTCAAACAGTACTATGTTAAGCATCGCAACCTGCCTTGTTTATAAGTTCTGTTTGCAAGTTTTTAAGAGATTCAGTGATATCTACATAAAAAGGATGTGGATTGCTTAATCTTAAAACTTCTGGCCAAACTTCTTTAAACTGAACGCTTAGTCTTTTTCTGGCTTTAACTAAAGTATCTTTTGCTAAAATTTTGCCATCTTTAAAAACAAGCGCTCGTGTTGGCACTACCTTACAGTCTTTTAAACTTAATTTAGTTTGCAAATCAGTTAACGCAAATACAGTTGTATTTTGTCCTAGATTTTCGCCTTTTAAGGCAATTAAGTCGCCAATAGCCTTATCTTCTTTATAAATTCTAAAAACTTCTTTTACTCCAGGCAGTGTGGTCTTTTCCGGAGTTGCAGAAACCTTAATCTTTGGCTTAACCACGCCATTTTCAACTGTTGCTGCTAGCTTATAGACAGCGCCAAGTACAGGTTGAGCGCTTGCGGTAATTAGTCTTTCGCCAACTCCAAATAAATCTACCTTTGCGCCTTGATTGGAAAGTAGGTCAGTAATAATGTATTCATCTAGTGAGTTAGTCGCACAAATTTTGACAAAACTCATACCAGCGCTATCCAGTTGTTTTCTAATTTGCTTAGAAAGATAGGCGATATCTCCGCTATCTATTCTAACCGATTGAACTTTCAGACCTTGTTTGTCTAAAACTTCTTTTTGGAGTTTAATTGCGTTTGCTAGGCCTGAGCTAATGGTTGAGTAAGTATCTATTAGCAAACTAATGTTTCCAGGGTTATGCTTAGCCCAAGTTAAAAACGCTGTGTATTCATCATTAAAGGCTTGAACATAGGAATGCGCCATAGTACCGACTACTGGAATTTTATTGGTTTTACCAGCCAATACATTAGAGGTTGCAAGTGCTCCGGCTAAATAAGCCGCGCGCGCCCCTTTAATTGCTGCACTGCTTGAGTGTGCTCGTCTTGTACCAAACTCAAAAACCGCGCGGCCTTTGGCAGCCTTGACGATTCTGGCCGCTTTGGTTGAAATTAAAGTTTCAAAATTAATTGAATTTAAAATAAACGCCTCTACTAACTGACATTCAACTAAGGTGCCTTTTATGGTCATAATTGGCTCTTTGGCAAAAACTAAACTACCCTCTTTAAAAGAGTAGACTTCGCCTTTGAACTTAAAATCTTTTAAATACGCTAAAAATTCGGGTGCAAAAATTCCTAAATTAGTTAAGTATTTAAGTTCGTCTGCTTTAAAGCGAACTTGTTTTAAAAACTTGAGCGTAGTTTCAAGCCCAGCAAACACTGCGTATCCCCCATTTTCCGGCATATTTCTAAAAAAAACATCAAAACACACAATCTCTTCGTGCTTGTTGGCAAAAAAATAAGAATTTGCCATTGTTAGTGCGTAAAGATCGCAAAACAGTCCACTTTTCATACATACCTACTTTCATTTATTTTAGTTAAAATAACTAATAACTACCTAAAGTATAGCACTTAAAAACTTGGTTTCTTACATATTTTTGCTAAAAGTTTTTAGCTAAGTTGATATAATAATACATGAGTAAAAGAGGTCTCAAATGAGCATTTTTAAAAAAATTTTTATCTTATTTATATCCATAATCTCTATATTTTCACTATATGCTTGTAAAATTCAAATCGAAACTTTAAAAGACGTGTTAATTGAAAATACTAAATATGAGTTTACAAAACCAGACAGCGATCGCCTGAAAATTACTAAACCTTTTACAATAAAAAACCCAATCCTAGAAGCAGGAACATATCAAGGTAAATCAATTTCTGTGATTTACCAACTTAAAGACAAAACAAACGACAAATATTTCCAAATCGTTGGCAATCGTGTCAATGTTTTGCAACCAGATGGTGGTAGAGACCGAATTATTTCAATTGTTGCTAAAATCACTTTTGACAACACAAACTCATTTGAATACGAACTACGTTTTAAAGTTCTGCCAGCACAAGGTGATTTTTACACAATTTCACTACCTGAGGAAGTTAAAATTACAACTCCTGGTATCAATCCAAGCCAAGTTAGACAAAATACAGAAGTTGAGTTTGAAGTTACTGTACCTCAAGGTAAAGAAGTGTCTGCATTTAAAATTAACGGAAGCGACTGGACAGATGCTTTAATTGACAACAAATTAAGATATACAGTTACTGAAAACATCACTGTTTCAGTTGAGTTTAAAGAAAATACCACAGACCCCGAAGAAAGTAAATACGAAGTTGTCTACGACAGCGCTAATTTAACTTTAAAATCAGGTGAACTAAACGCTGAAAATAAAGCACAAAAAGGCGTTGAACTTGAGTTTGAAATTAAACAAATTGCTGGCAAAACTTTCGAAAAACTAATAATTAACGAAGAAGATAAAACTAACCTAGTAAAAGGAAATAAGTTCACTATCAAAGTAAATAAAAAAACTATTATAGAAGTAATTTATAAAACTAATGGTACTGACCCTGAACCAGAAGAGTACTTAGTTAACTACAACAGTGTGCACCTTAATTTAACTGCAGGAAACATTGGTAACGACAACAAGGCACAAAAAGGCGCTATGTTGGAGTTTGAAATTAAAAAATTGCCAGGCAAAACCTTTAAGAAATTAACAGTTAATGGTAACGACAGAACTCATTTGGTTGAAAATAACAAATTTAAACTTACTGTGAACCGCGATACTGACATCGAAGTAGAATACGAAAAAACAAAAACTTACGATGTAAACTTTGAAAACTCAGAACTAAGTCTACTAAGTGGTCAACTTAGTGGAAACAAAGCAGAAAAAGGCACAGTACTTAAATTTTCAGTTAAATCTAAACCAGGCTACAATATTAAATCGCTGTTAATAAACGGTCAAGATAAAACTTCTTTAATTAAGTCAGACAACACTTTTGAAATCCAAGTAAAAAACGACTTAACTTTAACGGTTAAATACGAAAAAACGACCGAACCTGAGGCAAAACACGACGGATTTAGAAGAGCAAACACTGCTATTCTTTCTGAAAACGCTAAAAACTACTACCAAGGAATTAACTTCAACACCAATAACCCTGCTGAACTTCTAAGGCAGCTAAGAGAACTGACCGTTCGTAAACACACCAATGTTGTTAATTACGAGTATGCTAAGAAACTTGGAGAGATTGATAAGCTAGACAACGGAAAGGCTTGGTCGATTTACGACAATATAGAATACTCAACTAACTGGGGATCGGGTGGAGAACCTTGGAACCGTGAACACGTTTGGCCAAACAGCTATATGGGGGTTAAAAAACATTCCGGAAAAAATAGCAAAGGAATAGATTCAGATTTGCATAATTTGCGTGTTTTGACAAATTCCTTAAACTCTAAAAGAAACAACTCATACTACAAAGATGGAAGTGGTAAGGCAGACGGCAATGCTACTTGGTTTTATCCAGGAGATGACCATATCGGCGATGTTTCTAGAATTATTGCCTACATGTTAACCCACTACGATTGGCTAAAAGTTACAACCGAGAAACCAGGTGCAAATGCCTATGGCGAGAAAAAAGAAAATGCAAAAATGGGTGATGTTAGAAACTTTATTAAATTTCACGCTAAAGACCCAGTTACTGTCTTTGAACAAAACCGCAACGAAAGAATTCAGCGTATTCAAGGCAACCGCAACCCTTTTATAGACTTTCCTCAATTTACCGAAATTATTTTTAGACACTATATGAAACTAGCCAATATTTCTTTAATCAACAAGACTATTGAAAAACAAATTGACTTCTTTATTAGTTCTATTCACCAAATTCAACAAAACTACTTTAACCAAAACAAACAAAATATTTTTGCTTAAACTAAAAAAAGGTGTTTTTTAAAACACCTTTTTTTGTTTCACCTAATCGCGAAGACAACCAAGTGGAACTACGTGTATACCGTCTTCTGGTCTGGTGTAGGCCATTTGACTATTGGTAACAATCATTAAAAACTCAGGTCCTTTAACCGCAAGTTTAGCGAGTTTAAGTAAGTTTTTTACAGCCTTGTCTAGTTCATTAAGACCCATTTTAACTTCAACTCCAGCCCATCTACCGTCTGGTAGTTCTAAAATTAAGTCAACTTCAAGACCACTTGAATCGCGGTAATAATAAACTCTGGCATCAAGCATATCTGCATATACTCTTAAGTCGCGAGTTACTATAGATTCAAAAAAGAAACCAAATGTTTCAAAGTCTTGAAGTAATTTTTCCGGAGATAAATCTAACGCAGCAACTGCTATGCTTGGGTCAACAAACTGTTTTTTATAACCTTGTTTTAGTCTTGAAGAACTTCTGATTTTAAAAGACCACGGCGGTACATCTTCGACTATATAAAGTGCTTTTAAAGCATTTAAATGTTTTTCAAAAGTAGGTGGTTCAACAATGTTTTCGTAGTTTTGATCACGATATATTGTTTTATTAGTAGCCAATGTTGAAATATTTCTAGCATAACTTTTTATAATTTTATAAAGTTTTTCTTTATCTTTTTTAATACCATCAACTTCGTCTATATCTTCTCTTAGTATGCCTGAAAGTAAGTCTTTTGGAATATCAAGCTGCAAGTCTTTTGGTAAAGTTAAAGTTCCCGGCCAACCACCTCTACAAATTAGTTCGGCAATACCTCTAACAGAAATTTCTGAGTCAACTGGCTCTATTTTAGCTTTTTCAAATAGAGACTTTAAGGAAACTGAACCAGTTGATTCACCACTCTCAAATAACGACATTGGGCGCATCATAACTGAGTTGATTCTACCAGTTCCTGTATGCATGGTTTTTACATTCTGTTTTTTAGTAGAACTAGTTAGTAAAAACTTACCCCTCGCTTGAGTTTCATCAACATTCATCCGAATATAATCCCAGATTTCCGGTACTTCTTGCCATTCATCAAACAATATTGGGGGCTCTCCACTAAGAATTTCTGTTTTAGACAACGCAACTAATGTTTTATACTTCTTTCTGGTATCAATGTCTTGTAATTTAATTATTGTCTTTGCATACTGTGTTGCAGTAGTTGATTTTCCTGACCATTTTGCACCATCTATCAAAACTGCACCACTATAAAGCAATTTTCTTTTTATTTTTGTTTCAATTAACCTTTTTTTATATTCGATATGACTCATTTTACCTATTCCTCTACCAAAATTATAATACATTTTGGTCAATTATCATTTTTTCAGAGTGTTT
>CALISC010000012.1 GCA_938041945.1 uncultured Acholeplasmataceae bacterium
TGTGTTTTTAAAATAAACTTAAATTTAACTATTTAGTTAAAAGTGCAAGTTTTTTAAGAGTACGAACAAGTTGAGAAACATAGCTGTTTTCATTGTCATACCAAGACATTACTTTAACTAATTGTTTACCATCTACATCAAGAATTTGAGTAGTGTGAGCATCGTAAACTGAACCGTAAGTTGTACCAATTACGTCAGATGAAACGATTGGGTCTGGTTGATAGCAAAGAGTTTCTGAGTGAGCAGCCTTGAAAGCAGCGTCAATTTGTTCAAGAGTAACAGATTTTTTAAGTTCAACTGTTAAGTCTACAACTGAACCTGTAACTGTTGGAACACGAAGAGCAGTACCGTCTAATTTACCTTTAAGTTGTGGTAATACTAAAGAAATTGCTTTAGCAGCACCAGTTGAAGAAGGAACTATATTTTGAGCAGCACAACGGCCACGGCGAGAATAAATTCCTTTTTTGTGCGGTGAGTCCATTAATGCTTGGTCTGCAGTAAATGCGTGAACAGTTGTCATGAAACCTTTAACAATACCAAATTTATCGTCTAAAACTTTAGCAATTGGAGCAAGACAGTTAGTTGTACAACTTGCACCAGAAACTATTTCTTCGCTTCCATCAAGAGTGTTGTCGTTAACATTGTAAACGATAGTTTTTACATCACCAGTAGCAGGAGCAGAGATTAGTACTTTTCTTGCACCAGCCTCAATGTGCCAGTGTGCTTTTTCTTGAGAAGTAAAAAGACCTGTACATTCAAGCACAATATCAACACCTAATTTTTTCCAAGGTAAGTTTTTTGGATCGCGTTCAGCAATAACAGGAATTGTCACTCCATCTACGATTAAATTATTTTCTTTAAAAGAAACTTTGTCTTGTAAAAATCCACCTTGAGCAGTGTCATATTTAAGTAGGTAAGCAAGAGATTCTGCGTCTGTTAAGTCGTTAATAGCAACAACTTTAAAATCTTTGCTTTGAGAAATTTGGCGGAACGCAAGACGTCCGATTCTACCAAATCCGTTAATAGCAACTTTAATAGCCATATTTTCCTCCATATCTATTACCTTTTAATTTTAGCACAATGCAACCGTAATAAGTGCTACAAATGCTGTTTTTTCATATTTAAATTCACGGCATTAGACCCGTCTTTTTGAGTTACACAAGATTTATTTTTGCGATAAAATCAGTTTTTAGTAATTTAACGGCTCTACTGAGTCGTTTTTTATTTGAATAAAAATTTTTTTCTGGCATCTTTTACTTGTGTTTTCTTGTGCAATAATATATAATGTATTTAGGCACAAATGTGTTAACAAGGAGAACAATTATGAGTTTATTTGTCAGACAAACCCCTACAAAGAATGGTAGAGTTTTCTTATCAATCGTAGATGGAAGATACAGTAAAGTTAAGAAAAACACTACCCAAAAGACTTACAAATCATATGGATATTTAGATGAACTTGAAAAGATTTACACAGACCCTATTCAATATCTAAACGATGTTTGTAAAAAGGAAAATGAAAAACGTAAAGCCAGAAAAAAAGAACCGATTCCGATGGGAAAACCAGAATTGATAAACTTAGGTTATTTTCCTTATAAAAGACTGTATAGTGAACTTAAAGTAAAGCAGTTTTTGGACGCCATTCAAATATATGAAGGCACTAAAGCTGAGTATGTTTTGTCGGATATTTTTGAAGCCTTGATTTACTCAAGAGTGATTTCACCATCTTCAAAAATTGAAAGTTATCACAAAACTATACCAAGTTTTTTTCATGATTTTAACTTTAAATCAAGCCAGATGTACAAGGCTATTTCTGTACTTGGAAAAAAACAGTACGATGAAGTTATTTTTGAAGGAATGCGCAAAGAATATGAGAAAAATTATTTAGTTAAAAAAGACAGAGTGTACTTTGATTGTACTAATTTTTACTTTGAAATTGACAGACCAACCGACTTTTTAAAACCAGGTCCGAGTAAAGAAAACAAACCAAATCCGCTAATCGGAATTGGTCTGTTGATGGACCAAGAAGGTGTGCCAATCGCCTATAAACTTTATCCTGGAAACGAGTCTGAAAAACCAGTTTTTGGACAAGTTTTAACTGAAATGAAAGAGCAGTTTAAAGTTAAAGAAAAAGTTATTAGAGTAGCCGATAAAGGACTAAACTGCTCTGCTAATATAGTTAAAACATACGTAGAAAACGATGGCTATATCTTCTCTGAATCTGTTCGTGGAGCCAATAATGAAGTTAAACAATGGATTTTAGACCCAGAAGGCTACGAAACTATAACTGATAAAGACGGTGAAGTAATTTATAAATATAAAACAATGGTTGATTATTTTAATCGCGTCAACATCAACGACCGTACGGATAAGAAAGAATACAGAGAAATTCCACAAAAAAGAGTGGTATTTTGGTCAAGAGACTACGCGATTAAAACAAAACTGGAACGAGACAGAGTTATCACAAAACAAGAAAAAGTATTAAGACAAGAGTCAACTTACAAAACTTCAAAATATGGATTTGGCTCTAAGTATATTCAAGAAGAAATCTTTGACCAAAATGGAGAGTTACTAGACGCTACAAAGGAGCGTTTTATTGATTTTGATAAGGTTAAAAACGATGAACAATTAGATGGTTTTAATATGTTGGTGACTAGTGAACTAGATGCACCTGCTACAGAAATTATTGACACTTACAAGATGCTTTGGAAAATTGAAGAGTCGTTTAGACTTTTAAAAACCACACTGGTAACGAGACCTATTCATCACACAAAACTTGAAGGTATTAAAGGACATTTTTTAATCTGTATGACGGCGCTGTTTTTAACTAGAATTATTGAAATTAAGAAGCTAAAGAACCAGGTTTCAGCTAGCGCTGCAATCAGGTCGCTTAGAGAGTACAAAGCAATAAAATTAGGCGAAGACAATTACCAACTTGTGTATATTGATGAGGTCTTAGAAATGTTTGCAAAGTATTTTTCAGTCAGGTTAAACGACCATTTTAAGAACGAAAAAGAAATTTTGAAATTATTTAAAAAGTAGATTTTTATTACACAAGATGAAAAAACGGAGTTATGGCCTTTATGAAACCCATAACTCCGAAAATAATTTTTCATCGCAAAAACTCAGGTACCTTTTAATTTTAGCACAATGCAACCGTAATAAGTGCTACAAATGCTGTTTTTTCATATTTAAATTCACGGCATTAGATTAAAAATAAATAAAAATATTGTTAAAATAAATAAAGAGGCACAAAATGACCGAAAACTTAGAAATTGAATTTAAAACTGAATTAAGTAAGCAAAAATATGCTGAGTTATTGGTAAAATACGCAAATATATCTGAGCAATTTACACAAATCAACTACTATTTTGATGATTTTGCGATGAAAATAACTAAAAATAAGCAAACTGCTAGAATTAGACATATTTTAGATAAAAATGTTTATGAACTTACAGTTAAATTTCCAGATAAAAATGGAACAT
This sequence comes from uncultured Acholeplasmataceae bacterium, assembly GCA_938041945.1. Taxonomy (GTDB): domain Bacteria; phylum Bacillota_I; class Bacilli_A; order Acholeplasmatales; family Acholeplasmataceae; genus CALISC01. The sequence goes on from CALISC010000012.1 coordinate 3,483, forward strand.
TAGAGAAAACTGAAATTTTAAGTGAATCACAAGCCAAGAAATTTATTAAAAAAGGTTTCAAGTTTAAATTTGACACAATAATTTTCCTAAGTAATAAAGGAAAATTAAAAACCAAAAGAGTTGAGTTTAAATACAAAACTGGAACCGGATTTTTGGATTTTTCAACTTGGGGTTTTTTGAATTTAAACAAAGTTTATGAATTTGAATTTGAAGCAGCCAGTTTAAAAAAAGGTAAGGCTGAGTTTGATGATTTTTTAAAAGAGAACGAAATTGAGTATAAAAAATCCCAATCTAAGGTCAGTCGTATACTTAAATTAAATGAAAATAAAAAATAATATAAAGGCTTTGTTAAGCCTTTTTATAATATTTTTTAAAGTTGGTTTAATCACCTTTGGTGGCGGATATGTAATGCTTGGAATTCTTGAGCATGAACTTTGTGAACGCAAAAAAATCTTAACTAAAGATGAAATGACTACGCTTTTAGCGGTTTCAGAAACCACGCCTGGTCCGTTTGCAATAAACGCAGCAACTTATATTGGACACAAAAAACTAGGGTTTTGGGGAGCAGTATTTGCAACAATCGGAGTTGTTCTTCCTTCTTTTATAATTATCGTTGCTTTAGCGTTTGTGTTAAAAAAATACAACACCAATTTGTACTTAAAAGGATTTTTAACTGGGATTAAAGCAGGAGTTATTTTGCTAATTTTTAAAGCAGGTATTAAACTCCAAAAAGGGATTTTAAATAATTTAACTAATATTTCAATCTTTTTAGTTTGTTTATTTTTGACATTACTTACCGAACTTTCTTTAATTTACATAATGATTTCGCTGATTTTAATTTCAGTAGCCACACATAAACTAAATGCAGAACTAAACAAATCTAAAGGCGGTGTATTTTGAAAATACTAACCTTGTTTTTTCTTTTCTTAAAGATATCTGCGTTTACTTTTGGTGGCGGATACGCAATGATTCCGCTTTTGAACTTTGAACTTACAAAACGCGGATACATAGACAGTGATGAACTTTATACCTTTATTGGAATTTCTGAAAGCACACCTGGTGCTTTTGCCATCAACATCGCGACTTACATTGGCTTTGAACAATACGGAATTCTTGGTGCTGCTTTGCTTAACCTAGCGATAGTCTTACCGTCATTTTTAATCATTTTATACATTTCAAGCAGCAACATGTTAAACCAAAATCTCTACATCAAAAGAGCAGTTTATTTTTTAAAACCAGCAGCGATTGCCTTTATTTTTACAGCAGCGATAAAAATTTCTTTAAAAGTATTTTTTGGAATAAATAACTTACTTATCTTAAAACTAAATGATAACGCTTTTACTATTCTTGTATTTTTGTTTGTTTTCTTAATAAGTTTAATTTGGGAGAACTTCAGCCGTAAAAAAAGACCACTGCACCCAGTTTTAGTAATTTTACTATCTGGTTTTAGCGGCCTTTTGTTAACTGTATTAAATTTAAATTGAAACTTCGCTAAAGTCGGCGACTTCTAGTTTAATCGTCGGAATTTCTTGAGTTTTCTCTTCAGGCACTTCTTTAACGCTGATTTCTTTAATGTAGTCATCGCATTCAAAATCAGGACTTTCCATGATTTTGGCACGAATGTCTTTTGGAATAAAAATTCTTATTTCTTCATCGTTGTAGCCAACTTGCATTTTTTCGTTTTCAATAATAATTGGACGTTTTAAAACCTGAGTTCAGAAATTTAGCACAAGGTTTTTAAGACTAAAAAACTGTTTTTTTAA
>CALISC010000013.1 GCA_938041945.1 uncultured Acholeplasmataceae bacterium
ATAACTCAAAACAACAAAAAACGAATAAACTTTTTTAAAAATAAATTAGTAAAATAAAATAAGTAGACCCGCGGTCTGCTTATTTTTAATTGGTAAATTTGTATACTTTGGCATACAAATTTGCTAAAATATAGTTATGATAAATCTTGTTAAAAAACACTTCGGTGAAAGAGTATTAGCGTTAAGAAAAAGTCATTCTTTGACGCAAGAAGACTTGGCTTTAAGTAGTGGTATTGAAAGACCACAAGTTTCTAAAATTGAAAATGGTGAGGTCAATGTTTCACTTGAAACAATTTATAAAATCGCCAAAGCACTGAATACCGAAATTCCGACGCTATTTGATTTTACTAACCAAGCCACACCCAAGCCTTTTGTGAAATGGGCTGGTGGTAAAACTCAACTACTAGAAAAATTAGTGCAACTTTTGCCAACTAAAATCAATACTTATTTTGAGCCCTTTGTAGGAGGAGGCGCTTTGTTTTTTCGCCTTCAGCCTAAAAAGGTGATTATAAATGACTTAAATAAAGACCTTTGTTTTGCGTACAATTGCTTTCAAGTAGAAAGCGATTTTGAGAAACTTATTGCTCTGCTTGATGAATACCAGGCTAAACATTCAGAAGAATTTTATTATCAAGTAAGAGAACTAGATAGACAAAACGAATTTGAAAAAGAACCTCCATACCTAAAAGCAGCCAGACTAATTTATTTAAACAAAACTTGCTTTAATGGTCTCTTTAGAGTAAACAAATCTGGTTATTTTAACGTTCCGTTTGGCAAAAAAGTAAATGTAAACTTATATAATTTAAACAATTTTTTAGAAATTAAAAGATACTTTTCAAACAATCAAGTAGATGTGGCTAATCTTGATTTTGAAAAGTCAGTAGCAGACGCTAAAAAAGGTGACTTTGTTTATTTTGATCCGCCTTATGATGTTTTTCCAAATAAAAACGGGTTTGTTGATTACAGCAAAGAAAAGTTTGATAAAGCCGAACAAATCAGACTAAGAGACCTGGCTTTAAAGTTAACTAAAAAAGGGGTGAATGTGATGCTTTCTAATCACAATACACCTTTTATTCAAGAAATTTATAAAAGTTTTAATTTACATGTTGTAAATGCCAAAAGAGCAATCAATTCAAATGGCAAAAAAAGAGGAGAAGTTGAAGAGGTCATAATTACAAATTACAAAAGAGAGGTTTAATTTATGGAAAAGAATTTCGAAAAATGGTTGAATACCATGATAGATACCGTGGCTACTTGGGATTACTACACAGACTTTGATAAAGTTTACTTAAATGTTGAGAAAATTAAAATTGAGTTAAATCTACTAAACTCACTAATTGGTTCTAAAAACATCCGCACAGATTTTATTAACCTAGTTAAAAAATACCCAGAAGTACTAAAGGCAATTCCTATTTTAATCGCAAAACGCGAAAAGCAAATTAAAGTAATTGCTGAAGACCACTATTTATTTGATTTTGCTGAAATTAACTATACCACAGAGCAATACGCTGATTTTATGGAAAAAACTGGTTTATTTAATTTACTTCAAAACAAAATTGTAAATAACTTAATTGACTATGTTTACGGAGTTGAAGTAGGGATTGACACGAATGCTCGTAAAAACCGAACAGGGAAAAGCATGGAAAATATAGTTGAGTCATATTTAAAAAAAGCAGGATTAAAACTAGGCGAAACCTACTTTAAAGAAATGAATAAAACAGATATCGAAAAGAAGTTTGGTCTAGATTTATCTAAATTAGACGGACTTGCTAAAACACAAAAACGTTTTGATTTTGTCATCAACTACAACTCACAAATTTTTGCGATTGAATGTAACTTCTATTCAAGTGGAGGCTCTAAGTTAAATGAAACCGCAAGGAGTTATAAAAACCTTGCAACTTCTGCTAAAGAAATTCAAGGCTTTAATTTTGTTTGGTTAACAGACGGAGCAGGTTGGAAGTCAGCAAAGAACAATTTAGAGGATACCGCCGAAGTTTTAAACGAACTTTTTAACTTAAATGATTTAAAAAACAACATCATAATTGATTTACTTAAAAACCATTTTTAGCCCAAATTTAGTTTTTAAAAATGCAATTTTAATTCTGATTTAAAATTGCAATTTTTATCTTAATTTGAATTGAAAAAAAGCCTTAATTGCAGTATGATATTGATAGACTTGCCAAGTCATTTAAAGATTTTTAGGAGTAGGAAACAATGAGTATAAAAGATTTTTTTGAAAAAAGATTTGACTTTTCGCCAACTGTAGTTAATTTCAATCAAACAGATGAAAAACTAGATGTTACTATCAAATTAAAAGAAGTAATTTCTTATTCTGATTTTTTTTCATTTAACCAAGAAACTTTTAAATTTCTACAAAGCGTGGGAGCACCAAAAAACACAAAACTAATTTTTACCTATGAAACCTACTCTAAATTAGATGTGCATTTTCTTAGTTATTTTCAGGCTCAAATAAAAAATTTCAATACCAATGATCCTGTAAATAAACGCTTTCTTGAAGTTGTTTTAAAATCTGAGTTTAAGGTTGACGAAACTAATAGAACTATCAACATTACAGTTGATACAAATACGCTTAACTGGGCTATTAAACAGAACTTAAGCAAAACTTTATTTAATGCTTTTTCTAACTATTTCGGCCTACCTTTTATCTTTAATTTCCAAAAAAGACCAATCAGCGAAACCACTTTTGAATTAAACACTCAGTCTCAACATGTTCAAACTGGTTCAAACCAAGCATATACCCAAACTATGCATTCAAACCAAGGTTATTCCAGACGACGCAGCTACTCTTTTAAAGACGACCTTTCTTTAAAGAAATTAAAAGAAATTCCTTATGACAACTACGAAGTTACAAAAAAACAAAATCAAGGTGAAAGCCTAGTTTATAAGTTTCACGTTACCGTGGTAGAGGCAGAAATTAGAAAACTCAAAGACGGCAAATATACCCTGCTTCAAATGACTTTAGAAGACGATACTGATGCTATTTTGGCCAAAAAGTTTCTATACAACCAAGAAATCACGGAGGCTGAAAAAATCCAGCCTGGCACTAACTTAAAAATTATTGCAGAAGTTCAATACGACACCTATGCTGCTGACGTTGTTTTAATGCTTAAAAACTTTGAAATTATAGACAAAGAACACGAAGCAGAAGAAAACGCTTCATTTACTCGCCAAGATAAAGCAGAAGAAAAGCGAGTTGAACTACACGTTCAAACTAAACTTTCTAACATGGACGGAGTTGGTGAGATTAAAGACTACGTAGCCCTAGCTAAATCTTTTGGACATAAAGCCATTGCGGTTACCGACTCTGGCGGAATTTATGCATACCCACAATTTGCACAAGCCTGCAAAAAAGCCGAAATTAAACCGATTTACGGTGTACAACTGCCTTACATTGACGACTCTTTTTATATTAAAAAAGGAGACTCAAACACTTTACTTAAAGACCTTACTTACGTGGTGTTTGACTTAGAGACCACCGGACTTTCTATAGTTAACGACAAAATTATTGAAATCGGTGCAGTTAAGGTAAAAAACGGTCAAATCATTGATAGGTTTCAGGCGTTTTGCGACCCTGAAGAAAAGTTAATTGAGTTTGTCTCAAACTTAACTAACATTACCGATGAGATGTTAAAAGGTCAACCTAAAATAGAAGTTGTCTTAAAAGAGTTTATAGAGTTTGCCAAAGACTCGGTCTTAGTTGCCCACAACGCTTCGTTTGACTGCTTAAATGTGCTTCATAAAGCTAAAGTTTTAAACTACTCGTTTCGCAAAAATGTACTATACATAGATACTCTTAACTTAGCCAGATATCACTACTCAGACCAACTTAAGCGTTTTAACTTAGGTACCCTTTCTCGTTTCTTTAAAATCAACTTAGAAAACCACCACCGCGCGATAGATGACGCTGATGCTACTGGTCAAATGTTTATCAAAATGCTTGGAGACCTTGCCCAAAAAGGTATTAAAACTTTCAACGAACTTGAAACCACTGTTGACCGCAAAAAAACTTACTTACATCAAATGCCGTTTGCGGTAGATTTTTTGGTCAAAAACCAAACCGGCTATAAAAACCTATTTAAGTTAGTAACATCTGCTTTAACTGAGTACTTTTACCAAAGACCCCGTGTACTTGCTTCTGAGTTTGAAAAATACAAAGAGGGTCTGTTAATTGGTGCAAACGGCGCAGGTGAACTTTGGTTTGATGCTCTAAACTCAACCGACGATGTTTTGGACTCACATATTTTAAAATACGACTATATTTTAGTTTATCCACCAAATTGTTTTTCACACCTTAAAGACAACATAGCAGGTGGAATGAATGCCATTAAAAACGCAATTTATAGACTAATTGAGCATGCTAAGAAGTTAAATAAAATTGTAGTTGCTTCAAGCAATCCGCATTACTTAAATAAAGAAGACCAAATTTACTATCAGTTTTTTATTAGAACTCCATTAGTTGGCGGGGGCCGCCATGAACTTGCTCAATACGAAAACACTCCTGACTACTTTTTTCAGACAACCGATGAACTAAGTGCTGAGTTTGCGTTTTTAAATGACGATAAACTAATAAAGGAAATTGTGGTTGAAAACTCAAATAAGATTGCTGACTTAATTCAAGATATTCAGGCCTTTCCAGAAGGACTATATTCTTTTTCTGATGACTACTTTAAAGACGCAGGTATTCCTTCAATCGAAGGTGAGTTTAAGCGCTTAATTTCTAAAAACCTAGAGCAAAAGTACGGTAAAAACCCTCATCCTTTTATTTTAGACAGAATAAAAAGAGAACAAACTACCATTCTTAAAAACAATTTTGCCTCTATTTACTACATGTCTTATTTGCTTGTCAAAAAATCTAACGACGACGGCTACGTGGTAGGTAGCCGTGGTTCGGTTGGCTCTTCTTTTGTAGCAACAATTTTGGGAATTACTGAAGTAAATCCACTACCTCCACATTATTTTTGTCCAAATGGTTGTTTTCAAGTCTTTAAGTTCAATGAAGACTTAAAGAAAGACTACGCCTCTACTCAGTTTGACGAGATGTTTAAAGATGACTTAAATGAAGCAGACGATGGATATGACTTAAAAGAACGAGACTGTCCGGTGTGTGGATCTAAACTAAACCGAGATGGCCACGACATTCCGTTTGAGACCTTCCTTGGTTTTCAAGGAGATAAAACTCCAGATATTGACCTTAACTTCTCAGGTGAATACCAGGCGCAAGCGCACGAATACGTTCGCACTTTGCTTGGAGCAGATCACGCTTTTAGAGCAGGAACGGTCTCTGGGGTTGCCGAAAAAATAGCATTTGGTTATGTCAAGGGCTACATAGAAGATAAGCAAATGAAAATCCGTAAACCTAAAATTGCTGCCTTGGCTAAAAAAATTGTCGGAGTTAAGCGAACTACTGGACAACATCCAGGTGGTATTGTT
>CALISC010000014.1 GCA_938041945.1 uncultured Acholeplasmataceae bacterium
CAATAAAAAAAACAAAATGTAGGTATATTTGTATTCATATAATTATTACGATAATTGAGTGTTCTTAAATTAAAAACCCGGTAGAATCGCTTTCTACTGGGTTTTGATCTATGAACAGAGAAAACTATGCTTTCTAAATTATCTAAAAAGTTTTGTTATTAAAAACTTTTACCTTATTGTCCTAACTATAACTAAAAACTTCTTTTTAATTTGAATGTAACTAAGAATTAAAAAGGTATTAAAACAAATATTAAATAATGATACTGAACACTTTTTATATTTTTTGATTATTGCATAATGATACTGAACACTTTTTATAGTAAATTTAGCCAATGTTTTGTATTCATAACCATTTTTTTATGTGAAACATTTTATTGTATTTTGTTTCACATAAATTAGTTCTTAAACAAAAATAAAACCCCGTGAAACGGGGGTTGTTTACATTTGGTGACCGCTACGGGATTCGAACCCGTGGATGTATGCGTGAGGGGCATATGAGTTAACCGTTTCTCCAAGCGGCCAATAAAAACAGGTTTTTACCTGTTTTTAATTATATCAAAAACCTGAGAAATTCTTTGTTTGATTCTAGCAGGTCCCATGATTTTTTGAATTAAATAGAAGTTAGGAGTAGATTTTTTTAAGGCTAAAGCAACTCTTAGAACTTCGGCAACATCAGCAATCATTCCTAAGTAGTTTTCTGGGTTTGCTTTATATTCTTTTTTGTTAGCAGCATATTTTAGTTTTGAAAATAGCGCCTTAAATGCCTCGAACCACTCAGACTCAGATGTAAGGTTGACAATATCTGCGTTGGCCTCGTATTGTTTTAAAATTTCTAGAACTTGAGCGTCGGTTAGTTTCTCTGAAAACACTAAGTCTTTAGTTAAGTTAGTAGAGTAAATAGAGTCGTCCATAAATCCAATTAACGGCATAATTTCTGAAAAACTTGCGTAGTCTTTACGAGGTTTTTCTGTTTCCCTTTCAATTGAAATAATTTGTTTAAAGTATTCAGGGTCTTTAGAAATAAAGTCATGAAGCTCTTTAGAGTATACCTTAGACCAAGTCAAAGATTCTTTGTAAAACTGCTTAGTTGAAAGGTTTCCAAGGTATTCTTTTGCGAAGTATTTAACTTTTTCAATGTCAAATAGAGCTCCATCTAAACTAATTTTTTCAAATGATAAGTTGAAATCAAATATAGATTTATCTGGGTTTTGAATTCGCCATTCTTCAAAATTAGAGTTAGCAATTGTTAACAAATACTCAAGGAAAGCAAGTGGTGGATATCCTCGCTCAAGAAAGTAAGAAACTGCGGCCTCTGGGTCTTTTCGTTTAGAAAGTTTTCGACGTTGTCCACTTTCATCTACTTTCATAATTACGGGTAAATGTGCGTAGTCTGGGCGACTAAAGCAAAGTGTATCAAAAAGTTGCAAGTGAATAGGTAGACTGCTTAGCCACTCTTCGCCTCTGGTAATTGTCGTGGTGTGCATAAAGTGGTCATCAACTAGATGTGCAAAGTGGTAAGTTGGCAGACCATCGTTTTTCATAATTACGATGTCTTGAATGTTTTCAGGAATTTCTAAATCACTGCGAATTAAATCACGAACCTTAACCTTTTTATTTGCGTCACCGGGCGATTTAAAACGAATAACAAAGTCAACACCCGCCTTGATTTTAGCAATAGCCTCTTTGTCTGAAAGAAAACGGTCTCTGGCAAACTCGCTGTAATAACCAGGGTTTTGTTTGTTTTTCTCTTGGACTTTTCTTAAATCATTTAACTCGCTTTGTGTCATAAAACAAGGATATGCTAAGTCTTTTTTAATCATTTCAGCAATTACTGAATCGTAAATTATTTTTCTTTTTGACTGAATATAAGGAGCGTATTCACCTGACTTTAAAAAAGATTCATCTGGTTCAATTCCAAAGTCTTTAAGTTCTTTTAAAACTTGTTCACCAGTTCCAGCAATTTCTCTTTTGGTATCAGTATCTTCCAGTCTAACGTAAAAAACACCATCGGTTTGCTTGGCAAAACGCCAAGAGATTAGCGAGGCAAATAAACTACCAGTATGTAAAAACCCAGTTGGAGATGGAGCAAAACGAGTAACCAATGCGCCTGGTTTTAAATTTCTTTTTGGAAACATTTTTTCAAGTTCAGCAATAGTGTGTAGTTTTTCGTCTTTAAATATTAACTTAACTAATTCTAATTTTTCCTGCATATTAAGTCTCCTTGCTAATTTGTTTTTATATTAAAAAAGAGGTATAAACCTCTTTTTTAAACTAAATTAACTTATCTAGATGCGCGTCTTGCTTTTTGACGGTTTGCACGTAGACGTGCTTTACGTTCTTCAGATGGTTTAACGTAAAATTCTTTTTTTCTAGCATCTGCGATAATTCCTGCTTTGGCAACATCGCGTTTAAAACGACGTAGTGCGTCTTCAAGAGTTTCTTTTTCTCTAACAACTATTTTAGCCAACTAAATCACCTCATTTCTGCTAAAAATACCTAATTAGTATAACACAACAGCCAACACAAGACAATTGTTTTAATCAGTTATTTTAAAGAGTCAATTGCTGCTTTGCGGTCTGTTTGATTAAAAATATAGCTGCCTGCTACCACAATATCTGCACCTGCTTCTTTAATTTTTTCAATGTTTGAAGAATCAATTCCACCATCTACTTCAATTTCAAAGTTAAGTCCGTGTTTTTCGCGGTATGTTTTCAGTTCTTTAATTTTGCCAAGTGCACTTTCTATAAACTTCTGACCACCAAAACCAGGTTCGACAGACATCACAAGCACTAAATCTATTTCTCTAAGAAGTGCGTGAATTTCTTTAACTTCAGTTTTAGGTTTGATAGAAATTCCTACTTTTTTACCAGTCTCTTTGATTTTAGCAATAGTTTTTGAAATATCGCTTTTAGCCTCATAGTGAAAAGTAATGTTGTAAGTGTTGCTTAAATTAAACTTATCGATCCAAAAGTCTGGCCAATCAACCATTAGGTGAATGTCTAGTGGAACAGTAGTTGAGTTGTTAGCCAGTTTAGTGATGTAGGGTCCGAAGGAAATATTTGGCACAAAGTTTCCATCCATTATGTCAATGTGGAAACGATCGGCGGTTTCAATTGATTTGAGTTCTTGTTTTAAAGTCAAAAAGTCAGCAGTTAAGATAGATGGGGCAACTTTCATTTTTGTTTTGTTCTCCTTTGTTTTATTTGAGCGTATATTTTTTGATAGTTTAAATAACGAACGCCAATAATTTTAGTTTCGTGCAATTCAACTACCTTACAGTCTTTTGCCTGAATGTTTAAATGTAAGCATTTGTTTTTAAACTTACAATCCTGGCTAAATAAATCAAAATCAGGATAGTATTTTTTTACCTCAGTTTCCAAAATTATTCCTGAATTTAATAAAGAAAATCCTGGAGTGTCGCCAATGTATCCGTGCATATAATTAAAAAGTTCTGAGTTTCTAGTTGTATGTTTGCCACGTCCAAGTGTTTTTGAGGTTTCGCCAGTTTTTTGATTAATTTCGGGAATTAAGTTATTCAAAAAAGAAGACTTGCCAACACCAGTTTGACCAGTTAGTATAGTTACTTTATTTTTAAAAATGTCAGAGTGGTCAAAATTAAAATTGTTGTTGTCAACAGTAAAAACTTTTAAGTTAAGATACTTTTCGTAATACTGAAGGTCTGTTAATACTTTTTTAGTTTTTACAATATCTATGTCAATTTTGGTTAAAACCAAAATTGGCTGAATTTGTTTTTTTGCACAAACTAACAAAAAATTATCTAGAAGCATAAAAGAAAACTCAGGGTCAGTGACTGAAAACACTAAGATAAGTTGGTCAATGTTTGCACAGTCTGGTCTGACAAATTCGTTTTTCCTAGGTTTAATTTTTTCAATAATATGTTGTCCTTGAAAATCTTTGAGTTCAACAATATCGCCAATTTTTGGAGTTTGTTTTATAAACTGAATTTCTTTCTTTTCAGATAAATTTAAGAAATTTGTTTTAACAGAATTAGTTTTAATAAATCTGTTTTTACCAGCAACTATAGCGTCAACAATTTTGTTTTCTTGGTTTAACAAGGCGACTTTATAAAATGCCGTGTCTTTACGAATTACAAGCGCATCCATTTTTATGCTCGTGTTTTTTCAAAACCTCTGACCTTAACTGCCCGCAGGCTGCATTAATGTCGTGTCCTTGTTCTTTTCTTAAAATTGCGTCCATGTCTGCATTTTTAAGAACATTAAAGAAGGCTTTTTGACGCTCTGGCGTTGAGCGTTTATAAGCAACTTCTTTAACTTCGTTGTAAGGAATTAAGTTGATATAAACATTTCTAGGTTTAAATAATTTGACCAGTTCTTTAGCACACTCTACAGTGTCTGTAAGTTCATTTATTAAAATATACTCAATTGTAACTCGGCGATTGGTCTTTGCTAAGTAATAGTCTAAAGCATCTATTAGTTTATCTATAGAAAAAATTGTGTTGATTTTCATAATCTGACTTCTTAAGTCGTCAAACGGAGCGTGAAAAGAAAGCGCTAAGTTAACTTGCAGATTGTGGTCAGCAAAAGCTTTGATTTTCGGAACTAAACCAGAAGTAGAGACAGTTATTCTGCGTTGACCAATATTTAAACCTTTTGGATAGTTTAAGATATTAATAAAAGTCATAACATTTGCGAAATTGTCAAAAGGTTCGCCAATTCCCATAATTACTACAGAATTTATTTTGCACTGCTTAATTTCTTGAGTTTTCATAACTTGGCCAACAATTTCAGCGGTAGTTAAATCACGTTTTTTCTTAAGTATCCCGCTTGCACAAAAACTACAACCAATTGAACATCCAACTTGCGTAGTTACGCAAAGCGAAAGTCCATAGTCGTGATGCATCAAAACACATTCAATTAAAGCACCATCAGCAAGAGCGTATAGAAACTTTTCAGTGCCATCCTTGGATTTGTTTTGAATTACTAAAGTTGGTAAAGTTATTTCAAAGTTCTCATCCAAAAAAGCAATGAAGTCTTTTGAGAGATTTCTCATCTCTTGAAAAGACTTTTTTTCTTTTGCATACAGCCAGGTAAAAATCTGTTCTGCTTTAAATTTTTTATATCCTCTTTCTACCAGATAATCTGTTAACTGGGCGAAATTGTAGGAATATATTTGTTCCTTCAACGTAGTGTTACCTTCAGCTCAAAAGCCAAACGATTCAAAATTGACTTAATGGTTTTTTCAATGTCTTGCATCTCAATTTGTTTTTCGGTGTTTTCAAACACTAAGTGAAAAGCATAAGATACAAAGTCTGGAGTTTCGGGATTTTTAAAGATATCAAATAAGGTAATTTCTTTTAAGGTTTTGCGTGCAGTTTGTTTAATTAAAGAAACTATTTTTTGATAAGAAGTGTCAACACTTGCAACTAGTGCCAAGTCTCTTTCAACCCTGGGGAAAGCAGAAATGCGTTCGTATTTTGGAGTTTCCTTAGTTAGTTTAAGTAATTCTAAGTTTAAATTAAAAACGATTGTTTTCTTTTTATTAAACTCAATTTCACCAATATATCCAATAATTTTATCTTGATATAAAATATTTGCTTGTCTGTATGGATGCAAGAACTCGTAAGTTGAAACTGCGTAACTAGGCGAAATTCCGAAATTATAAAGTATTTTATTTAAAAGAGATTTAACTAAATAAAAGTCAACTTTCTTATTTTCTTCAACTAAATTAGAGTACGCAAAACTGCTACTAATAATTGCTGCACAATGTAGTTCTTCTGTGAATCCATTAAAAATTTTGCCAACTTCAAAGATATTGAAATTTTCAATTTTACGATTTAAATTATATTGAAAACTTTTTTTAAGTCCAGCAAGTAAGTTAGTGCGCATTACTAAATGATTTTCAGTAATAGGGTTTCTAACTTTAACTTTTTCAGAAACTAACGAAAATTCTAAGTCCTCTTTTTCAGAAAGCAGAGTATAGTTAATGTTTTCTAAAAAACCAAGCGGAACTAGCTCTTGTCTGATTTTTTCAGCAACTTTGAAATTAATGTGTTGGTCAGCCACCCCTAATTGCGTAAGTGGTTTTGGTTTGATTAAGTTCAGACCGGAAACTCTAATGACATTGTCAATGGCGTCTAACTCTGTTTCTTTTTCAAAAATGTGTGGTCTTTGAGAAAGGGTGTAAAAATTGTCTTCAAGAGCCTTTCTAGGCGAATATCCAAGTTTATAAAGAGTTTCAATAACGTCTTTTTCTTTATATGAATGCCCACTGATTTTCTTTAATTTTTTAAAGTTAAACTCAAAAGTATGTTTTGGCGATTTAGTAATGCCTGAGCATAATTGGTCAGAAATTTTAGCATCTGCGTATTTCTTAAGAAGTTCAATTAAAAGTAGATATCCCATTTGAAATAACTCAAATGACACACCTTTTGAAAAACGATCTGACGCTTCGGTTTTTAAACTTAAACGCTTTTGGGTTTCAAACACAGCAGTGTTTAAAAAAATCGCATTTTCAATAATTACATCAGTTGTGTGTTCTGCGATTTTGCTGTCTTCAGAGCCAATAATTCCCGCAAGTGCAATGGTTTTATTGCTGTCTTTAATAACTAAGTCTCCAGCATTTAGTTCATATTTGTTGCCATCAAGTGCAGTAAAGGTTTCTGGTTTTAAAAGAGCTTCAACTGAAACTTTATTTCCAACAACACACTTTGCATCAAAAATATGGTTAGGAGTACCAAGTAGATACATCACATAATTAGAGATATCCACAATATTGTTTTTAGGTTCAATTCCTTGTTTGATTAACTCAGCTTGAATAAACCAAGGCGATGGTTTGACTGATACTTTAGCCTGAGTAAGAGCGTAGGTAGGTGCTAAAGTATTATCAACATTGAATTCATACTGGTTTTTAAAATCAGGTTTTATACTTTCAGGTGTTTTGAAAATAAAGTTATCACCAGTAACTGCTGAAAGGTCTTTAGCAAATCCATAGTAAGAAAGCAGGTCGCCTCTGTCTGGAGTCAGCTCTAAGTTATAAACATTGTCAGCAAACATTAAAGCACTAACAGCGCATTCTCCTGGTTTGACAATATTTGAAAACACATAAATACCTTCTTTGTATTCACTTGGAACGTTTTTCAGACCAAGTTCATTAAGAGAGCAAATCATACCATTAGACTGAACTCCGCGAACTTTTGCAGCCTTGATTTGAAAATCGCCAGGAAGTGTTGTACCAACTTTGGCAACAATGACATCTTGGTCTTTAGCAATATTCATAGCGCCACACACTATATCCAGTACTTCAGCGCCAACATCTACTGTAGTGATGTGTAGGTGATCTGAATCTGGATGTTCTTCACATGTTAAAACATGGCCGCAAACCAAAGTGGGCTGAGCAAGCGAACCAATGATTTGTTCTGCCTCACAAATATAGCCGTTAATTATTTTGCCTAGGTCTTGGCCTTTTTTGACTTCTATGAATTTACTTAATGTATGTTCAGATATTTTCATATGCTTTTACCTATCTGTTAAAACTGGCGTAGAAAACGCACATCGTTTTGATAAAACTCGCGAATTTCATCAATTTCGTATTTAATCATCGTCAAACGTTCAATACCAAAGCCAAATGCAAAGCCTTGAATTTTTTCAGGGTCGTAGCCAGCCATTTTTAAAACATTAGGGTGAACCATACCAGCGCCTGCAACTTCAATAAAGCCAACTGTACCGTTTTTAAAATGGTGAAGCACATCTATTTCTACAGACGGTATGGTAAAAGGAAAGTAAGAAGGACGAATTCTTAGTTCAACTTCTCTTTCAAAAACGAAAGCAAGGAAGTCTTTTAAGGTTTGAATTAAATTAGAGAAGTTAACTTTTTTGCCAATTACCAAACCTTCCAGTTGCATAAACTGATGAGAATGCACAGCGTCGTCGTCATCTCTGCGGTAGACTTTTCCGGTTGAAATGATTTTAATCGGTTTACCCTGTTTTTCTAGCATGGTTCGCGCTTGAACTGGTGAGGTATGTGTACGAAGCAGTTTATCTGCATCAATATAGAAAGTGTCTTTTTCGTTTCTAGCAGGGTGTGATTTTGGAATATTCATCATTTCAAAGTTATAAAGTTCTGTTTCAATTTCAGGACCTTCTACAATTTCAAAACCATGTGCTAAAAAGTGAGATTTGAAGTTTTCAATAATTGCGTTTAGTGGGTGAACAGCACCACGCGAAAACTGATGAGTATCTAACTCAATGTCAATTTTTTCGCTAAACTGTTTAGCCAGTTTAGCCTCTTTTTCTAAAAAGGCTTTTTTTGAATTACAAAGTTCTTGCAACTCAACTTTATAGGCATTAATTAATTGACCGTATTCTTTCTTTTTTTCAGGTTCAACAGACTTAAGAGTTTGCATAATTTGTTGAAACTCAGATTCTTTACCAAAGTATTGGCGCCAAATATCTTCAATTTCTGTAGGGTAAGCAACTTGGCTTAATTTTTCTGTTAGTTTTTGTTTTAATTCTTGTAGTTTAGATCGG
>CALISC010000015.1 GCA_938041945.1 uncultured Acholeplasmataceae bacterium
TTAGGTTTTTTAATATGCTAATTAAATTTATAATTTCAGAAATTTGTATTTAAAATTATCACCTTTTTGTGCGGTAATTATTGCATGATTTGCTTTGTTTGCAAAGAGGTTTTAACGAAAAAATAGTAAAATTTTAAGAAGTGTAAAACTTCTGTTAAAGTAGTGTTTTTGATATGTTAATATACTTAATAGAGCGACCTTTGCCTTCTCTTTTTAATTCACCTTGTTTGACTAATTTACGAAGCGCCCCTTCAATTGAACTCAGGCTAATTCCAGGACAAAGGTCGACAATATCTTGTTTTGAAAACCTACCTAGTTTTAGTTTTACCGCTTTTTTAACATAATCAACGGTAGATGATTTTGTGTCAATTAACAAAACTTTTTCAGTAAAATCTCTATACGCAACTAACAAAGTAGTCAACATATATTTAATAAAAGGTGTGCTATCTTCTTTTTCTTCGTGCCAATTTTTACCAGACAAAAAAAGTGAACTGTAATACTCTTTACTACTCTCTGCAATAATTCTTTCAATTGATTGATATTTTGCGACATGAAAACCTGCTTTTAGTAGCAAAAGATTGGTGAGTAATCTAGAAATTCTACCATTCCCATCATTAAAGGGATGAATACACAAAAAATCGTGAATAAATGTAAATATCACGAGCAAAGGTTCGCAATCAGAGTCAACAATGGTTTTGCTTAACTCATTGCAAAGTTCGTCTAGTGCAAAGGGTATTTCAAATGGTGAAAGCGGTGTAAAAATTACCTCACTTTCTTTATTTGCGTAAGTAATGCTAATGTAGTTTTGCGCATTTTTAGTCTGACCTGCAAAAGATGTTCCTATGCGCTTAAGCATAATGCCGTGCAACTGCAAAATGTGTTTTTTAGAAATATCTATGATTTGGAAGTTTTCATTGATTAAACTAAGGACATCTCTATATCCGGCTATTTCTTTTTCATTTCTGTTAATAGGTTTAATTTTTTCTTCAATAATTTTTTTTAGCCTATAGTTTGTGGTAGATATGCCTTCAATTTCGTTTGAATACTGAACACTTTGCACGACTGAGTTTGTAACTAGTTGAGAAGTTTCATTTGGTAATAATTTTAAAAAAACTTCTTCTTGCCCGCGATATCTATAAATTTCTCTAATT
Organism: uncultured Acholeplasmataceae bacterium; assembly: GCA_938041945.1. Taxonomy (GTDB): domain Bacteria; phylum Bacillota_I; class Bacilli_A; order Acholeplasmatales; family Acholeplasmataceae; genus CALISC01. The sequence goes on from CALISC010000015.1 coordinate 1,152, forward strand.
AAGTTTTGAGTTTGACTGTCTAGTTTTATATTTTTAATTTTTGAATAAGTAAACTTTCTCATTTTATCCCTTACTTTTGCGTTTATCCCTTAAAATATACCACTTTTTAAGGGATAAAACAAGAAAGTTATATTTTGAGAGGGTTTACGTGCAATTTGCGCATAGTAAACAGCTAGTTCAAAAGAAAATCAAACAGGCTAATAATTTTGATACCACTTTCGGTTTGATAACTTCTAATTGGCAAGTTCATTACTACCAAAATTTTTTCAAAATTATCGTCAATTTCTCTAAAAGGTCGCTCTTCAATTTTTTGTTTCTCTAAATCTTCAATTGAATAGCATGACTGAATGTAGAGTCTTTTGTTGCCTTTGTTTGCAACAAAGTCAACCTCTAATTTCACTCTAGTACCGTTTCCGTTTTCATTGAGTACATTTTTTTCAACTACGCCAACATCAACTAAATACTCTCTTGAAATTAGTTCGTTGTAAATTAAATTTTCCATTAAGTGAGTTGATTCAAATTGCCTGAAGTCTAAAATTGAGTTTCTAATTCCGAGGTCTTGGAAATAATATTTAAAAGGTGCAGATATATAGGCTTTGCCTTTAATGCTATATCTGGTTGCTTTTTTTAGCAAAAAAGCATCTATTAAAGCGTTAATGTATTTTTCTATTAAGTAAACAGAGATTTTAGTTTTACTTAAACTAAGAAAAGTATTGCTTAGTTTTTGTGGATTGGTAAGCGAGCCGATATTTGAGGCTAAAGTTTTAGTTAGTTTAACTAACTCAGCTTCATTTTCTATCTTTTTTCTTTCAACTATGTCTTTAATGTTGGTTAGTTCAAAGAAATTTTTAAGCAAGGCAATTTTATCTTCTTCTGTTTTGGCCAAAACAACTTTTGGAATTCCTCCAAAATAAAGATAATCTTTTAAAGCGTCTTCCTTGCTTAGGCTGCTGTGTTTAAAAACTTCTGCAAAAGTCAGCGGGTATAGTTTAATTTCATCACTCCTACCTCTAAACTCAGTAACAATGTCTTTAGATAAAAACTTTGAGTTGCTACCAGTTACATAGACATCTAAGTTTCCGCGGCTAAGTAAACTATTTAAAAGTGAATGAAAGTCTTTAACTAACTGAATTTTATCTAAGAAAACATAGTAGTTAACTGATTTATCTTCAGTTCTTTTTTGAATGTATTTAAGTAGGCTCTCGGCTTTTCTTAAGCTTTTGTTTTCAACCAAGTCTAGTTCTACAATAATAATTCTAGAGTTAGAAACTCCACTATCTAACAAATAGTCGCGAAAAAGTCTGGTAAGCAAATAAGTTTTTCCTACTCTTCGCATCCCA
>CALISC010000016.1 GCA_938041945.1 uncultured Acholeplasmataceae bacterium
TTTTACCGTGGTCAACGTGGCCGATTGTACCAATGTTAACGTGTGGTTTTGAACGATCGAATTTTTGTTTTGCCATAAAATAATATCCTCCTTAGCAAAATTATTTAGTTTGTCGTTTTTTAACGATTTCTTCGGTAATAGATTTAGGGGTTTGTTCGTAGTGGTCGAATTGCATAATGAAGTTTGCACGACCTTGAGAGTTTGAGCGAAGAGCAGTGGCGTAGCCAAACATTTGAGCAAGTGGCACAAAACATTTAACACAAATTGCGTTTCCGCGGTTTTCTTGACTGTCAATCTTACCGCGGCGAGAAGTTAAGTCACCGACTATGTTTCCAACATACTCAGATGGAGTTACAACGTCAACTGCCATAATTGGCTCAAGAATAGTTGCACCACCTTTTTCGGCAAGTTCTTTAACAGCGATAGTTGCCGCTGCTTTAAAGGCCATTTCAGATGAGTCCACTTCGTGGTAAGAACCGTAGTGAAGTGTAGCCTTGACGTCCATGATAGGATATCCTGCAATTATTCCGTTTGGAAGGGCTTCTTCTAAACCTTTTACAACCGCAGGGATATATTCTTTTGGAATTACACCACCCACAATTTTGTCTACAAACTCAAAGCCTTTGCCTGGGTTTGGTTCAAAGTTAATTACAACGTGTCCGTATTGTCCACGACCACCAGATTGGCGAATAAACTTCGCTTCAATGTCGGCAGATTTAGTAATAGTTTCACGGTAAGAAACTTGAGGTTGAGCAACATTTGCTTCTACTTTAAACTCACGACGCATACGGTCAACTATGACGTCTAGGTGAAGTTCACCCATTCCGGCGATAATAGTTTGACCAGTTTCGTAGTCTGTGTAAGTACGGAAAGTTGGATCTTCTTCGGCTAGTTTTTGTAAAGCAATTGCCATTTTATCTTGATCGTTTTTAGTTTTTGGCTCAATTGCGACGTTAATAACTGGCTCTGGAAACTTCATCGACTCAAGAATTAAAGTGTCTTTTTCGGTTGCCAAAGTATCACCAGTTGTGGTGTTTTTAAGACCAACTACGGCACAAATGTCACCAGCAAAAGCCTCTTCAATCTCTTCACGGTCATTGGCATGCATTAAAAGCAGACGACCAAAGCGTTCGCGTTCACCTTTTGTGGTATTTTTAACGTAAGAACCTGCTTTAACTGAGCCTGAGTAGACTCTAAAGAAAGTTAAGCGACCAGAATAAGGGTCGGTCATTACCTTGAAAGCCAAAGCAGTAAAAGGTTCGTCGTCAGAGGCTGAACGCAGAACTTCGTTTTCGTTTTCGTCAACCCCTTTAACCGCAGCGATGTCAAGTGGAGAAGGTAGATAGTCAATTACTCCGTCTAGAACTAATTTAACACCCTTGTTTTTGAAAGCCGAACCACAGAAAGCCGGGAAGAATTTAACTGAAAGTGTACCTTTGCGAATTGCTCTTTTGATAAGTTCAACTGGAATTTCATCGCCTTCTAGGTATTTTTCCATCAATTCTTCATCAAAATCAGCAACGGTTTCAATTAGTAGTTGACGTTTTGTCTCAACGATTTCTTTGTATTCTTCAGGAATTTCAATTTCTTTAGTGACTTCGTCCATTCCTTCGTCATAAATGTAGGCTTTGCGAGTAATTAAGTCAATAATTCCTTTAAACTCAGTTTCTGCACCAATTGGCCATTGTACGGCTTCTGCGTTTGCGCCTAGTCTTTCGTGAATTGTTTTAATGGCATTTTCAAAGTTAGCGCCAACCTTGTCCATTTTGTTGACAAAAACAATGCGGGGAACTAGGTAGTCAGTAGCCTGGCGCCAAACAGTTTCGGTTTGTGGTTCAACCCCAGACTGAGCATCTAGCACAGTAACCGCGCCGTCAAGCACACGAAGAGAGCGAGAAACTTCAACTGTAAAGTCCACGTGGCCTGGGGTATCGATGATGTTTAGTCTGTGTTCGCGCCAATAGGCAGTAGTTGCTGCTGAAGTGATGGTAATTCCACGCTCTTTTTCTTGCTCCATCCAGTCCATTTGAGAAGCACCTTCGTGAGTTTCTCCTAATTTATGGATACGGTGAGTGTGGTAAAGAATACGTTCAGTTGTAGTTGTTTTACCGGCGTCAATGTGCGCCATGATGCCGATGTTGCGAGTTTCTTTTAAAGAAGTTTTTCTAGGCATCTTGACCTACCATCTATAGTGAGCAAATGCTTTGTTTGCTTCAGCCATTTTATGAGTATCGTCTTTTTTCTTAACAGACTGACCAAAACCTTGGCGAGCATCTAAAATTTCTTTTGCAAAACGCTCTTCCATAGTTTTTTCTTTTCTTAAGCGAGAATAAGTAATTAACCAACGAAGACCAAGGGCTTGGCGACGGTCTGGTTTAACTTCAACTGGAACTTGGTAGTTTTGACCACCAATGCGACGAGAGCGAGTTTCGAGAACAGGCATCACGTTGTTAAGCGCTTCTTTGAAAACTACAAGGCCATCTTGACCAGTTTCTTTTTCAATACGTTTAAATGCATTGTATAAAATAGATTGAGCAGTTCCTCTTTTACCATCAAGCATGATAGTGTTAATGGCTTTTGTGACTAATTTAGAGTTATAAATTGGATCAGGAAGAACATCTCTTTTCGGAATATAACCTTTTCTTGGCATTATTCAATTTCTCCTTTCTCTATTTTTTTGGACGTTTAGCGCCGTATTTAGATCTAGCCTGTGCACGGTTTTGTACACCTGCTGTATCTAGAGTACCACGAATAATGTGGTAGCGCACACCTGGCAAGTCTTTTACACGTCCGCCTCTAATTAGCACCACGCTGTGGTCTTGCAGGGTATGTCCAACACCTGGAATATACGCAGTAACTTCTGTACCATTACTTAGTCTAACACGTGCGTATTTACGAAGTGCTGAGTTGGGTTTTTTAGGTGTCATTGTACTAACTTTGACACAAACTCCACGTTTTTGTGGAGATGAGTAGTAAGAATTTTGTTTTTCCAAAGCATTAAAGCCGTAGCCAAGGGCTGGCGCTTTAGTTTTAGAATTTTTTCTTTGTCTACCTTTGACAACTAATTGTTGTATAGTTGGCATATTTCCTCCTTTTTTACACGGTTCTCCGTGTTTTAATGACTTTTTTAAAAAAATATTGGTGCGAAACCAACGAAATAAGTATAACTTAAACTAATTTTTTTTGCAACTTTTAAAATACATAAAAAGGTTTTTGAGT
>CALISC010000017.1 GCA_938041945.1 uncultured Acholeplasmataceae bacterium
CCTTTTGTTAATTCAACGAATAATCCAAAGTCATCTACAGTTTTTATTTTCTTTATTGGTTGGGTAATTTTGATGGCCAACAAAAATATACTATCACCGTTTTTTTACGGAACTAAGTCTTTTTTTACAGTCTTAACTGGACAAAAACTTGGTGAGACTTATTTTGAATATTGCCAAAGGTGGACAGAAAAACCAATTAAACGTTTTTACTATATTTCTAATTTCTTAATCGCTTTAACGCACTTTTTAGTTTTTATCATTCTTCTTATTGTCTACTACGCTACTAAATAGCGAAATCTAAATTTGCTACTTTGTTCTAAATACGGTTGCCTTTGCGGTAATTGCAATGATGACAAAGTGTTTGTAAATTATTTAAATCACTTTTGCCACCTTTAGAAATTGGATATATATGGTCAATTTCTAAGTCTTCAGTGTCCCCACATTTAACACAACGATAATTATCTCGTGCATAAATCGCAAATCTAACTTTATTTGAAACTCGTGCTCTTTCTACTTTAGAAATTGAGTCCCAGATTTCAGGATTTAGATAATAATCTCCTCGTTTTTCTTCAATCATTCCGATAAGTTCTACGATTGTTTCGCTGTCAAATACATCTTTTTTATAGCTAACTAGGCGACCATTTATTAAAGACCTGTAGATTTTAACTAAGATAGAAAACTCTGTTATTGGTTTTTTAACTCCTTTAGATATCGCGTTTGCTAATACTTGTTTTAAGTATTGTGTATTTTTAAAAGGTATAACTGTATCAAAGTCAAAAACTAAACATTCGTTTTCAACTCTTTTTAAATAAATTTCGTGTTTTTTCTGATTTACCTTAGCATATTGTATGTTTTCTTTTAATCTTGTCTTTAAAAACCTTAACTCATAAATTAAAAGATCAACTGGTTGAACTATTTCAAAGAAATGTTCATTATCGTAAATTTTTTCTAAATTAAAGTTTTCAACTTTAAGAAACTGATACTCTAAATTAAGTTCTATTAATTTTCTCAAACCTAAACTATGTCTATCAACAAAGTCATGATACTGTTTTCTTCTTATTGAAATTATTAAAAAGGCTAAAAAAATTAGTGCTAAAAGTAAAATTATTAA
>CALISC010000018.1 GCA_938041945.1 uncultured Acholeplasmataceae bacterium
TTTTTCGTGAAAAACTAAACTAGTGATTTTTGCTTTGAAAAATAGCAAAAATACTTTAATTTGCTATAATTGAAAGAGTTAGAGGTGAAAAATATGACAGCAACAGATATTAAAAATGGGATGACTATTCAGTACAACAATGGTCTTTTTCAAGTTCTTTGGTTTCAACACCACAAACCAGGAAAAGGACAAGCAATGGTAAACGCTAAACTTAAGAACTTAAGAACTGGTGCCATTACTGATTTTCGTTTCAACCCAGATGAAAAAATTGAAAAAGCACAAATTGAAAAAATCAACGCCATCTATTCATACGAAGACGGCAGTTATTTAGTATTTTTAGACTCAGAAACTTACGAGCAACATCAAATTTCTCGTGATTTTCTAGAATACGAACAAAAATACTTATACGAAGGTCTAGAAATTCAAATTATTAAATACAACTCAGAAATTTTGGGTATTATCTTGCCTGAAAAAATCACTTTAGAAGTTACCGAAACTGAACCAGGTGTCAAAGGTGACACTAAAACAACTGCTTCAAAAGACGCAATTATGCAAACTGGACTTTTAGTCAAAGTTCCACTTTTTATTAACATTGGTGACCGTATTGTGGTTTCTAGTGCAGATGGAACTTACGTTTCTCGCGAAAAATAAATAAGCAACTAGTTTTTTAAAAAATGGAAACAGAAATTCGCTTAGCTAAACGGATTCAGCAAAGTGGCTACTGCTCAAGACGCAAGGCTGAGGAATTGATTGAGCAAAAAAAAGTTAAAGTAAATGGACTAATTGTCTCTGAACAAGGCACAAAAGTCTCAATGTCTGACGAAATTGAGGTAAACGGTGAAGTAATTGGAAAAAAACCTGAACTAATTTACCTACTTTTAAACAAAGACATTAAAACAGTTTCAACTAGAATTGATGAAAAAAGACGCAAAACTGTCCTAACCAACCTGCCTGTTGAGTATCAAAACGAATACTTGTGGCCAGTCGGTAGACTAGACTGGGATACCACCGGTGCTTTACTTTTGACCAATGACGGTGTACTTACCAATAAGTTAACTCACCCAAAAAACGAAGTTAAAAAACAATACCTGGTTTCACTTAAAGGAGTCTATAACATCAATCATTTAAGTAAACTGCTAAAAGGCATCAAAATTGAAAACGAATACTTGGCTAAACCAGACAACGCAGAAATTATTTCTACAAACAAAGCAACAGGTCAGTCTTTGGTTTCAATTACAATTCACGAAGGCAAAAACCATGAAGTTAAAAACATCTTTAAAGCCCAAGGCTTTGAAGTTTTAAAACTGCACCGTGCGAAGTTTGCTTTTTTAACCGTAGAAGGACAAGCCCGAGGAACAGTTATACAACTTAAAAAAACCGAAGTTAAAAAATTATACGCACTATAAGTTAAAAAATTTATTTTAGATTAAAGTTAAGGAGAATAAATGGGTTTCAAAATCGCAATAGATGGTCCGTCTGCCAGTGGCAAGTCAACGATTGCCAAAATCTTGGCAAGTAAATTAAAGTTTGTACACGTTGACTCAGGTCAAATGTTTAGAGCAATTACGGTGCTCGCTCTGAACTTAAAAATTAACCTAGCCAATGAGCAAGAATACAGTTTTTTAAATAATTTAACTTTGAGTTTTAAAAATAATTCTATATTTGCCAATGGCGCAGATTTAACTAACGACACCCATACTCCTGAAATTGATAAAAAAGTGTCACTAGTGTCTTCACTTAAATGTGTGCGCGAATTTGTTTTAAACACCTTAACTAACACAATTGCAAATGAAAATGTCGTGATGGATGGTAGAGATATTGGCACGGTTGTGATGCCTGACGCTGACTTAAAAGTTTTTTTAACTGCGTCTGTTGAAACGAGAGCCAAGCGTAGGTTTTTAGAAAACCAAACGAAAAACATTCACACACCACTTAAAGAAATAGAAGAAGACCTGCGTGCTCGTGACTTTAAAGATACAAACCGCAAAATTGCACCTTTAAAACAAGCCGCAGACGCCGTGTTTTTAGACACATCCGACTTAACTATCGTTGAAGTTGCAAATCAAATTGAAAGTTTATATAAGGAGAAAATTAAAAATGAACAATAATTTACTAGACTCAGTTCAAGACTTTAGAGTTGGCCAAACTGTAATTGGCCGAGTTTACTCAATTTACGCCAAAGAAAACTCAGCACTCGTAACTTACGGGGATTTTACGGAAGGCAAAATTTATCTTGACAACATAACCACTGACAAAAACATTGAGTTTATCGCCAAAATCCTTAAAAAAGGCGACGAAATCAAAGCAGTTATCACCAAAAGAGATGCTGACCGCGGACAAATTCTGCTTTCTTGCCTACCTTTACTTGCCGAAAACGACTGGGTTGAACTTAAAAACAAGTTCGCACAAAAAGAAATCATTGAAGTTAAAATTGCCAAAGTCTTGCCAAGTGGCTGCGTTGCCTACTTTAAAAGTCAAGAAGTCTTCATTCCTCGTTCACAAATCGGCTTTGATATTGTTAAAACCGTTAAAGTAAATGATTTAGTGGAAGTAGAAATATTAGATTTAAAAGACGAAGAGGACTTTAGAAAAGTAGTCTGCGGACGCAGAGAAATCGCTGAAAGTAAACGCGAACAAGAACAAAAAAACCAAGAAATCAGAAGACAAGAACAACTAAACTCACTTAAAATTGGTGATTTAGTGGAAGCTGAAATTATTAAAGTAAATCCACTATCTGCACTTGCAAAAGTATCTCCAGATTTAGTTGGTTTAGTTAGAATTTCTCAAGTTTCACATATTCCAGTTGAATCTGTTTCTAGTGTTTTAAAAGAAGGCCAAAAAGTTACTTTAAAAGTAATTTCTAAAGAAAAAGGTAAACTAGACCTTTCTTACAAGGCAACTTTTGCAGCTCCTTTCCAAACTTATATCGCTGCTAACGAAGTTGGTGCAACAGTGAAAGGTAAAATCACTAAAGGCATTCAGTTTGGCTTAATTGTGGAACTTACCAAAGGAGTTTCGGGGCTTTTACATAAGTCTGAGTACTCTCACAACCCAAACGACAACTTTGAGGCTTACCACCCAATAGGCTCAGAAATTGAACTAAAAATTATTAAAATTGACCAAAAAAACGAAAGAATTTCCCTTTCTAAAAAAGTACTCATTGATAACCCTTGGTCTAGAGTTAAGGCCAGAGTTGGGGATACCGTTGAAGTTGAAATTAAAGAAATTAAACCTTTTAACGGTGGACTAATTGTTGAAATGGGCGAAGTTACTGGCTTTATTTCTTACGCAGAATCTGGACTAAAAGCAGGTCAAGCGCAAGATGAGTACTTTCAAGTTGGCGAAAAAGTTCAGGCAATTGTCACTTATTTAAACCCACTTAAATGGGAACTTAGTTTATCTATTTCTAAACTAAACAAAATAAACTCAGATTTAGAGACAAAAAAATTAGTAGAAGAAGCAAACAAAGAAGCCGAAGGTCAAGTTTTCACAATTGGGGATTTACTTGGCAAATAAGGAATTTTCTAAATGAGTTTTAAAGTTGCCATTGTCGGCAGACCAAATGTCGGCAAGTCTAGTCTTTTTAACAGACTAATTGGCGAAAGAAAGGCAGTTGAAGACAAAGAAGCCGGTTCTACTCGCGACCGTCTATACGGACGACTTACCTGGCAAGGCAAACAAATTACTTTAATTGACACCGGCGGTCTTGAGTTTACCACGCTTTCTTTTGAAGAGGAAATTAAATATCAAGTAGAAGTCGCTGTACTTGAGGCTGACTTGGTATTATTTTTAGTGTCTGCAAAAGCAGGACTAACTAAAGACGACTTAAAAATCAGTCAACTTTTAAGAAAATACAAAAAACCAACCTTGGTCGTGGTTAACATGGTAGACAACGTAAATATGATATTAGATACTTACGAGTTTTACAATCTAGGTTGTTCTGAACTCTTTCCGGTCAGTGCACAACACGGTATTGGAACTGGCAACCTTTTAGACAAAATTAACTCATTTAACCAAAAAGAGCAAAAATACGAACAAAGTGATTCAGTTAAAGTTTGTATAATTGGCAAACCAAATGTTGGCAAGTCTTCACTAATTAACAAAATTGTTGGACATAAAAGACTAATTGAGTCAAGTATTGCTGGAGCCACACACGACGCGGTTGACGTAACTTATCGTTTTAACGAAAAAGAATACGTTTTTGTTGACACCGCAGGTATCCGCAGACCTTCAAAAGTTGTGGCTAACAACGAACGCTACTCAGTTTTGCGCGCTATGTCTGCGTTAAGTGAGGTTCAAATTGCGGTTTTAGTAATTGATGCTGCGAACATCGAGGCTCAAGACGAACACGTCGCTGGGCTTTTAAAAGAAGACTACAAGGCTTGTCTTGTCGTTGTCAATAAATGGGATTTAGTTGAAAAAACTAAAACTAAAGATGAGTTTAAACGCGAGTTTTTTGAACGTTTTAATTTCCTTGAATACGCAGAAATTGTTTTCGTGTCTTGTCTTGAAAACAAAAAAGTTCACACAATTTTCCCTAAAATTGAGCAAATTTACACAAACGCACAACGAGAAATACCAACGTCTACCTTAAATAATATCTTGGCCGAAATCACTTTTAAAAATCCACCTAAACAATTTAACAACGGACAAGCTAAGTTTAATTACTGCACACAAATCAAGACTTTTCCAACAGTTTTTCTGTTGTTTGTCAACAACCCGCAATACGTGCATTTTTCCTATATTCGCCACTTTTCAACCGAATTTAGGAAATACTTTGACTTCAGTGGTGTTCCACTGAAGTTTGAAATTCGCAAAAAAGGAGCAGATAAACTATGAAAATAACTGTGTTAGGTGGTGGTGCTTGGGGGACTACTTTAGCCCAGGTTTTTGCAGACAGTGGCCACCAAGTATTAGTTTACGAAATAAATGAAGCATATAGGACAGATATCAACGCAGACAGACACCCAATTTTTAAAGTAGAAATTGATAAAAACATCAAGGCTACTTCTTCTTTAAAAGAAAGCGCTGAGTTTAGTGAAATTTTTGCAATTTCTTTGCCAACTAAATATATCCGTTCGGTATTAACTGAACTAAGTACTTATTTAGTGAAACCAGTTTCATTTATTAACACCTCAAAAGGTCTAGAAGAAGGTAGTTTACTGCCGGTTTCAGAAATTGTAAAACAATGCATTAAAACTGCTTTATTAAAAGATTATGCAGCACTTATTGGTCCTTCTTATGCAGAAGAGTTAATCCTTAAAAAAATCACTTTTTTAACAGCAGCGTCAACCAATTTAGAGTTTGCAAAAACCGTACAAAAACTAATTGAAAACAGCAAGTATGTAATAACTTACCGCACTAAAGATGTAATAGGTTGCGAGGTTGCTGGAGTTGGCAAAAACGCGCTTGCGATAGTTTCGGGAATTATGGATGGACGCGCAATGGGTGAAAACGTTCGAGCAGGTATATTAACTCGTGGATTTTTTGAGATTGCTGTGTTAATTGAAGCCTATGGTGGAAAGAAAGAAACTGCCTACGGGTTGCCCGGAATTGGTGACTTGATGCTAACTGCTCTTTCTAAAAAATCTCGTAATTTTACGTGCGGGTTTAGATTGGGAGCCGGTGAAACTATTGAAAAAATCCTTGCAACTTCCATTCAAACCATTGAAGGCATTACCAATATTGAAGGAATTTATCACTTTGGAAAATCCAAAAATCTGCACCTGCCATTGCTCTATACAGCATACGAAATTCTTTTTAAAAACTGTTCAATTGACAGCGCAATTGAGAAATTTAGATTAAAAAATTTACGCGGTGAATTTTGAATTATTTGCCTTATAAAGCTTTTTTGTACCACTTTTTTTAACAATTGTGCTATACTATTTTTGAACTCAAGGAGACGAAAATGAACAGAACAGAATTCATTACAATTGTTGCTGAAAAAGCAAAAATCACCTATGAACGCGCAAGCGAATTTGTAGATATTTTTTCAGATGTTGTCATCAACACTTTGGCAACTGGTGAAAAAGTGACACTAACTGGTTTCGGTACTTTTGAAGTCAGAGACCGTGCGGAGAGACACGCTAAGAACCCGCGTACTGGTGAAGACATTATTGTACCTGGACAAAAGTCTGCTGCCTTTAAAGCAGGCAAATTTATGTCTGACGCCGTTAAAGGCAAAAACAGATAAGTCCAACCTCCTTGGTTAGACCTCCTCTTAAAAGGGTTCTTTTTAAAAGAACCCTTTTTTGATTATTAAACTAGAAATTAGGTGTTTAAAATGACTAAAACTAAAAACCCATTTAAGCTATTTTTCTTCTATTTAAAAGACCGCGAGTTTAACAAAAAAGCAGCCCTGATAATGCTTCCGTCAATTTTCCAGCAAGTGATTTTTTCAATTTCTGGCTACATTGACACCATTATGGTAAACCGCTATTCACCAGACTCCTTTGTCGGAGTTACGGCTGCCAATAAACTCATTTTTATCATGCTGTATTTTGCCGTGGGGGTCGCCGTTAGTCTCTCTATTTTTGTCTCTCAGTATTTTGGTGCAAACAAACAAGAGAAACTAAAGGGATGTATTCAGTTTGGAGCAATTATAGCCGCAGTCAGTTCAGTTTTTGTATTTTTGCTACTATATTTTTTAAACCCGTTTTTAATTAAAAGTTTGCTTCCAGGCACTGCTAACCAGTCTGCCTTAAAAGAAGGGCTTAACTACTCTTTTGTAATTTCTTTTTCGGCTGTTTTTATCATTAGTAATTTAATGATTTCTATCTTTTTAAAGTCAATTGACAGACACAAATCATCTATTGTTGCTGGCCTCGTTTCAATTGCTGTAAACGTCGTTTTAAACCGCTTTTTGATATTTGGCCTAGGTTCAATTCCAGCACTTGGTGCCAAAGGTAGTGCAATTGCTACTGTAGTATCCAGATTATTTGAGTTCATTACTTTGCTGACCTTAGCAATTGTTTTTTCAAAAGGTAAACTATTTAAAAACATTTTTAGTAAAATTTACTTCACTAAACATTTAGTTAAGAATTACTTTACAAAGGGTGTTGGTATTATAGTTGCCGAAGTTTCTTGGGCAATTTGTATGGTCGCTATTTTCTTTTTAATCACGCAAGGCAATCCTGTTTGGATTAAAGAAATGGGCTACGCTCAGTCTATAGTTGACTTGTTTTTTATTTTCTTTTCAGGCCTAGCCTCGGCGTCTGCTCTTCTAATTGGTTCGGAACTCGGCAGAAACAACTTAGATAAAGCCAAGGAAGCCGCGAAGAAACTAATTGCCATTACCTTGTTTTTAGCGTTTTTTGTAGTTATTGCTTTAGTTTTAATCGCGCCGCTTTTTCTCTTGATTTTAACTAGTCCAAAAGAGGTGCATTATTTAAACTCGTATTACTTAATTTTGATATTTGCCTTTGTTTTTCCCTTCTATGGAGTAAATGCAACTTGCTACTTTATCTTAAGAGCAGGTGGTGAGGCTTTAGATTCTTTTTTACTTGACCAACTCCCTACCTTTATTATTACTTTTCCTTCTTTGGTTTTAATTTACTTTTTAAACTCATCTGTGCTTGGGCTTGGCTTAATTGCAATTTTAGCAATTTCTAAAATCGGTGAAATAGCCAAACTAGGCCTTTCTTACATGTATGTAAAGAAAGGCAAATGGATTAAAAACTTAGTTGAAGAAGATATAAAGTTTTAGATTTTATTTTGTGAGGTGAATGCAATGAAACTTGAAACAAAAAGATTGATTCTTAGGCCGTGGGAAGAAAGCGATGCTGAGGCTTTATTTAAATATGCAAGTCATCCAGATGTGGGACCAATTGCGGGATGGCCGGTGCACACCAGCGTGGAAAATAGTCTAGAAATAATTAAAGGTATCTTGTCAGCGCCACATACCTTTGCTGTAGTTTTAAAAGAAACTGGGGAACCTGTTGGCAGCATCGGACTTAAACTAGGCAAAGCGTGCAAATTCTGTATTTCTCATACTGAGGCAGAAATTGGCTACTGGTTAGGAGTTCCATATTGGGGACAAGGACTAATACCAGAGGCCGTTAGAAAAATCATGCAATATGGCTTTGAAGTATTGAATCTTGAAAAAATTTGGTGTGCTTGTTTTGAAGGAAACACAAAATCAAAACGTGTTCAAGAAAAATGTGGATTTAAATACCATCACACTGCCTATAATGTAGCGTGTGCCATTAAAGGAGTTTTTAGAACAGAGCACATTACATGCCTTTCTAAAGAAGAATGGCAACCAATCAAATAAATTTCAGTTTGTCGCTCTAAAAATCTAAATATTTCAGATCTAGCGGAAAAACAGCAAAATATCTGACATCTTTTGTTGTTTTAATTTAGAAGTTTAGCACAAGATATTAAGACTAAAAACGATAACAAAATTTTAATTTACTCCGTTGATATCAAAAACTCCTTGTTTCCTATATCTTGGAAACAAGGAGTTTTTTTAGTTTAGTTAATTTTAGTTAAAAAAGAAGCACTTAGTAGTTTTTGGGTTCCATTAAAGTCAACAATTACGAACTTAGGTTTAATTCCAATTACCAAGCCCACACCGAAAATACTATGTGAAACCTTGTCACCAATTTGTAAATTTCCAGAAGTTGCCAGAGATTCGTTACTATAAATCAGTTTTTCTTTGATTTTTTGTTTGCGTTCATATCGCTCTTGAACGCGATAGTTAACTTTTTCATCTTTCTCAAAATAACTGCGAATTCGTTCATCAAATGACGGCTCTGGTTTTTCGGGTTGCATATCTAGATAAAATATAGACGGCTCAAATTCGTCAATTCTGCCAAAAAGTGCACGCCTTTTGGCGCCAGAAATATACAAGTTTTCCTTTGCTCTAGTAACCGCAACATAACAAACTCTGCGCTCTTCTTCTAAGTCTTCAAGTGAATAACTATTGATCACGGTAGCACTAGGAAAGACCTTATCATTTAATCCATAGAGAAAAACAGTGTTAAACTCCAGACCTTTGACTTTATGAATATTTGCCAAAACAACCTTATTTTCTATATTTTCGTTGGCAGGTTTAGCGAGTGCTATATCGTCTAAAGCCTTTTTAAATAAATCTGCTTTAGTCAAAGTGGGATGCTCTTTTTCATAACTTAAAAAGAAACTGCCAATTTCTAACACATTGTGTAGTCTATCTGTGAAGTTTTCTTCTTTTTTTAAATAAGTTTCGTAGTCAGCACCATGTTCTTCGTCTAAAAACAGTTCAATAACTTCAGAAATTTTGGTTTTTTCCGCGGCAATTTTACGGTATCTTTCTAAGTCTTCTGCGTATTTTGTGAAGTTTGCTTTTTTTGAGTTTTGACCATAGGCCTTTGCAAAAGCAATTACATCGGGTGCGTAGCCTAGTTTTTCACAAGTCTCTACATAGACTTCTGAAAACCTAGTAAGAGAAGTCTGTCCAAAACCTTTTGGTGGTTTATTTGCGATTCTTTTAAAAGCGATAAAATTGTCTTTATTTAAGTAAATGAGCGAAAGAAAAGCTAAGGTGTCTTTGACTTCAGATCTTTCAAAAAAAGCCAAAGAAGACCAAACCATGTAGGGGATTTTTGCCTTAATTAAAGCGCTTTCAACTTGTCTGGTTAAATAACCAGCTCTAAAAAGCACAGCAAAATCAGAGTATTTTTTACCACTTAAATAACCTTTTTTAATAGTTTCAACAATAGTGTTGACTTCAGTTAAATCACAGTCATACTGATTAAAAAAAACATCTCCTGGTTTTTGTGTGGAAGAAAAAAGATTTTTTTCAACGCAGGTAGACCGTGAGTTTTTTGCAATTAACTTATTTGCTGCGTCTAAGATTTTTTGACAAGAACGGTAGTTTTCAGATAGAAGCAATTCTTTTGCCTGAAAATACGCCAAAAAGTCTGCATTATTTTCAAATCTGGCACCACGAAAACCGTAAATTGACTGGTCAGGGTCCCCAACTACAAAAATTTGTTTATTTGTTTTTCTAAGTAGTTTAAGAATTTGAAATTGCACATAGTCAGTATCTTGAAACTCATCTACCAAAATATAGTCAAAGCTGTCGTTTAGTTTATTTGAAACTTTTTCGTTGTCTCTAAGTAGTTGAAATAAATAAAGCTGCAAATCATCAAAATAAAGTGAGTTATTTTGTTTGATATATTTAAAATATTTTAAAAAAATATGAAATAAAGCCTCAAAGTCTTTGCTTTCAAAATTTTGTGTTGTGTTTTTCTCAAGCCACGCTTCAATAAAGGCAACTGCATTTTCTTTATCTTCATCTAACTGAAAATTAAGTAAATTAAAGGTTTTTAAATTATAAATACACTCAAGAATTGTGCCTTTACTTATTTTAAGGTCTGTATCTATTTGCTTTTTGATTTCTGAAATTAAAGCAGTTGCGTCTTGTTCATCTAAAATTAAAAAATCTTTTTTATAGGAAAGATCAGGAATATCTTCAATATACTAAAGAATTCCCAACCACATCCACTATATAAAAATTTGTAAAACCACAAAATTTGATAAAAAGCACAGATTTTAACACAATTTAGGTCTAATATTGTGTTTTAATTTTTCAAACGATTGGATTTTTAGGTATTAATCCAAATTAGTTATAGTGCATTGCACATTGTGAAATATAGAAAAATATACTAGAAATAAAAATAAATGTTTGCTATAAAAATGTTAAAACTCTGTTTTTTGGTTAAAAAGATCGGAAGAG
>CALISC010000019.1 GCA_938041945.1 uncultured Acholeplasmataceae bacterium
TTGCTTGATGATATTTTTTCCGAAGAAGAAGGGGACTTTGTTTCTTTTTCAGACTACCGCTTCAGAGGTAGAATTGAGTCTAGACCAGATAAAGAAAAAGGTCGTATTTTTGATTTAAAGAAATACCAACTAATGGGCTGGCAGCAAAGTGGTAAAGAACCAGTTCTGCCAGTTTCTGTGCTTTCTATGATAGTACACGAAAAAAGCGGATTTGCAACTTACTGGACAGGCTACGAAATTCGCACTAATGAAGTTGCAAGCGACGGAGACAAATCAATTGACCCTGAAGATGCAAATGAAAAAGATGGCAAGTTCTATCCACACGCAGATGACGAAGATGAACAAAAAGTACCAAAATCTGTCTATTCCCTTTGGTTTAAATCAATTAACTTCTTTGTATCTGAATACTACTGGGCAATTGATCGAAAAGAAAAACTGATAGATTCAATCAATAAAAATAAAGAAAATCTACTAACTGAAAACTCAACTGATTACTATCAAACACTAAACCAACTATTGGAAGACACAGAAGACTTCCACTCAGGACTATTCGCGCTTGCCTCTGCTTTTCTTTATGTTAATGGTAACCGTCAGTATGACAATGAAAACAAACAGAAAGTAGAAGCGATTAAAAAAGCGTTGGCAGAAAAAGTAAATAAAGAAATTGAAATTTCAAATGATGGCAAAACCGCTATTATTAACTTAACTCAAATCAACTATGAAAACGAAAACGACAAAAGTATTTTAGACAAATATCTAGAACTGACTAAAAAGATTAAAAAAGACTATCCGACTGTGGAAAACTTAGTTATCAACCTAGCGATAAACGGTGGCGGCGATGTTTACGCGGCTGTTGAGTTTGTAGCGGCTTTAGCAGGTCCGGATAAAGAAATTTTTTACTCTGAACACAACTGTGCAACTTACAAAACCGACACAACTTACGCGAGAACCACTTTAAAAGGCACTGAACTTCCTAAGTTTAAACGTTCATTTCTGCAAACCAGCGTTGGTTCGTTTTCATCAGCATCTATGATTGCAGGTATAGTTCGTGATAACAAAATCATGCCAGTAATTGGCACCAAAACCGGAGGTGGTGCATCTAGTACCACTCAAGCTTACTTGCCATGTGGATCTGTTGTCGACTACTCTTCAGACAGCGTGTATTTGACTGCCAAAAAAACTGTAGAAGCGGCGCACCGCGAGGCTGAGTTTGGAGTTGAACCTAACTACAACTACGGCTTTACTGAAGACTACGACAACATCCAAAACTTCTTTAATCCAAATTATGTTGCTCAAAAACTAGCTGAGTTTAACTTACTTGGCTAATTAGATAGCAAAGCAAAAAAAGCACATTCAAGCAAGTTTTGGTGTACTTTTTTAATCCTGGTTTGAATAAGTTTTAAAACGGTTTTATAATGATAAAGTAAATAAGCCGGTAGTGAGGTGCAAGATGATAAAGAAAATTAGTCTTTTGATTGTTTTTTTAATAAGTGGTTTTATGTTTTTTTCATGCAAACCTAAACCTGCACCAAATACAGACAACGGACAAAATGAAGCAATTCCACCTAAACCCATTCCAAACCCTACACCTAGTCCTGAGCCTGAAAAACCAAAAACTTTGGACCGTGGTATGCTTAATATTGTAGCAAAATCTATGTTCGTGAAAAACTTAGATAAGTTTTTAGGCAAACCAATTGACGAAGTTGACCCAGATGACTTTGTTTACAGTTTCAAAGAAAACTATGGTTGGAAGGACTCTGACTTTACACTAATTAAACCTAAGTTTGAAGACCACAACGAAGAAATTATCATAACTTACAAGTTAGCGCACAAAAACCTACTTTCAAGTGTACACATCCTTAAATTAACTGGCTTTAAAAAAGCCACACAACCTGCAATTGAGCCGGAAGATCAAGAAGAGAGTTTAACAAAGGCTTTTCAAGACGCTAACTTAATTTTAAGTAAAGAAAGTAAAAGTACCTACTTGTTTGATTTAACTGAGTCGGACTTTAAATTACTCAATGTAGAAGAAAAACACCATTCTAAATTAGTTTTGGCGTTAAAC
The DNA here is from genome assembly GCA_938041945.1 of uncultured Acholeplasmataceae bacterium. GTDB lineage: Bacteria > Bacillota_I > Bacilli_A > Acholeplasmatales > Acholeplasmataceae > CALISC01. The sequence goes on from CALISC010000019.1 coordinate 2,066, forward strand.
AAAAACTTCTTAACGAACTCAGTGTCAGTTACTTACTACTTAAAACAAGAACAAGAACTTTCTTTTAAAAAAGTAAAAACTTTTACTGATTTTAAAAACTTGGATACCGAGACTATTAAAGCGGAGTTTTTAAAAATAAATCCAATCGCCGCTGAGTACGGCTCAGATATCTTTAAATACAGCAAAGCCTTAAAAACTAAACACAGCAGTTCTGTCTTTACCTACACAATTTCTTACTTTTTAGCACAAGAACAGACTGAATCAGTTGAAGTGTATTTAGACGGATACTTTAAAAATTTGCGTTTTGAAACAACCATTGTCTTAACTCTTAATGCAAATAAAGATAAATACGAACTTAAATCAACGGGGATCGCTGAACTTAGTCCTAGGCTAGATGAAAAGGGTTTAAAGAAGTTTGAAGTGATTACTAAAATTAACTCAAACCAAATTAAAGCAAACGAGATTTTTTCTAAATTAAACCTAACTTTAAACAAAAATACAGAAATTGATTTGCTTACCAGTTCTGAATATCTACTTAAAATTACTGCAATGCCTGCGAAAAAAGGTGTTTTGCAGTTAAAAATTGAGGTTGCAAAAGAGTTTAAAATTTTGACCTACTCAAGCGGTAAGTTAAGTGAAAGTACAGAGCAAAAACCTGTTTTTTCACAAATCTATCAATATAACTTCCAAGAATAAAAAAAGCAACTTCCGTTGCTTTTCTAAAAATAATTAAATTATCGCCTTCTGGTTTTTAAACAAAACGGCCGTTTGCGTCTCTAAAGCCACCAAAGATGATTACAAAGAAATCAATTACGGCGCCAATTCCAAATAAACCACCAGTTAAAAGCCAAAGAATACCAGTTCCGATTTTGCCAACGTAGAATCTATGTAATCCAATTAAACCAAAGAAGAAACATAGAAGAAAAGCAATAATTCTTGATTTGCTACTTTTGTTTGTCATTTATAAACTCCTTTCCGTTATTTTCATTATAAAAAACAAATAGTAAAAATTCAAGACAAAGAAGCGTTGTTTTTAAGTAAATTAAAAAAGTAATTTAACCCATTAGTTAGGCTATTTTAAAATAAATAAAGGAGCAAAATATGCAATTTAGAAATTTATTCAAAAAAACTGTTTTATTTACACTAGTTATATTTTCAGTTGGCTTTTTGTTTGCATGCAAAAAAACCCCTGAACCAAGTCCAAACCCTTCACCTGGTCCAGATAATCAATATAAAGCACACGAACTAGATAAAACCTACTATCAAGGTGTGAACTTTGAAACCAAAAATGACGATGAGTTAATTAAGTCGCTTAGAAAAGTTACACGCGAAAAACACACCACATACACTTCTTACAACGAAGTTAAATACCATTTAACCGAAACCGATAAACTAGATAACGGCAAACTTTGGGGAATGTATAATGGAGAAGAGTTTCAACCAAAATGGACTGGTGGCAGGCTTTGGAATCGCGAACATGTATGGGTGAATTCTAGACTCGGTGTTGAAAGAGTAAAAAGTGGTGAACGTACCTTGGCCTCAGATTTACATAACTTAAGAGTGTGCAATAGTGCTGTAAACAGTGAAAGAAACAATTTCTTTTATGTTGCCAGAGACAAGTCAGGCAATTACTTTCCTGATAATGCACCTGCGCAACTGGCAGACCGCCGAAAGTACTTCCCAAGTTATAAGCATGGTGGCGATGCTATTCGTATATTGCTTTACATGATAATTCACTACTCTGAACTTAATTTCGCGGTCAAAGAACCTTTTGGAATGACCTATGTACCAGAAGGTGCGTACATTGGAAATGTTGATGACTTTGCTTACTTGCTTAAAAAAGATCCGGTTGACCAGTTTGAAATTAACAGAAACAATCGTATCCAAAAAATTCAGGGTAACCGCAACCCTTTCATTGACCACCCAGAAATTGCCTACAGAGTAGTTAAGTATTTCCAAAATCATAAAAACAAAGAACTAAACGAAAGAAAACGAGTTTTTGAAGTTGAGTTTTTTATTAAAGCAATTTCAGAAACCCAAACTAGATATTCATACAACAAATCTCAAGACTGCTAGACAAAACTTAACCATCAAAAAAGACCAGGTTATTCCTGGTCTTTTTTTAATTTCATAACTAATTTGTTTAAAAAACTAACGAATTAAGCCTTTAATTTGGTGAATTAAACCGTATTCAATCTCGGTTGGTTCAAACTCAGCGTGTTCACCAGTAAACAGACGGTCGCGAAGTGGGAAAGCATAACTAGATCCGTTTGAAAATTTCAACACTAAGTTAAAAGTTTCGCGGCGCGGATTTGCAATGTCGTCCAGTTTGTATTCGGTGTCTAGAGAAACTACGTCTGAGTAAAGTACATCAGTTGAAGAAATTGGGTAAATAAAGTCATAGTTGTAGTCGGCTCTAGCAGTATATACCTTAATTGAGTCTGGTGCGAAGAACAGCAGAGTTAAGTTAGCAGTTTCATAAAAAACTTCTTGGGTATCTCCGTCTTTTAGCACAACTTTGAAGTTTAAGGTTGTTTTTCCTAAAATATCTGGAGTTTTGACTAACATAAAGTTATTAAAATGATATTCAGCCGGATCTAAATTAAATAAACGGCAGGCTTTGTTGAAAGCCTTACGGTCAGTTTCATAAATATACTGACTAGCCTTTTCATAACCATAACTTTTTGGGTTGTCTAAAAAGAATTTATGCATAAATTCTAAACGGTTTTTGTCCATATAATACCTCTTTGAAATGAATTTTTAGCAATAAAGAGCTAAGTGATTTGTGATGTTTAATTTTAGTTTAAGTTAATTTAAATTATTTCTTTTCAGTGTGAACAGTTGTTTTGCGTTCACGCGCACAGTACTTGTTAAAAGAAAGTTTGTCAGGTGTGGTTTTTTTGTTTTTATTTGTGTAGTAATTTTCTTCTTTGCAAGATGTGCAAACTAATTTTACTTTATCTCTCATAGTTGTGTCCTTTTTTAATATTTATGTTGATGTGTGTTTGAATTAAAAGAAAGTTTGGCGAGCAGCGGCCTTAACTTCTTTAGATGCTGCAAACGGAATTCTAGTGGTTAGCGACATTTTAGCAGCTACAATTTGTTTAGTTGGCCAAACAAATAAATTACGGTTCCACTGATCTACAATGTCGTTGTAGTAAATTCTAGCAGCAGTAATTTCTCTTTGTGTATTGGTGTTGTCGCGCATTGCGCTTTCAATAACTTGATTTGACTTAAGTTCAGGATAAGCCTCAAACGCTAGGTTGATTTGCGAAAAACCACGGTCAACTTGAGCCTGGATGTCATTTCTAGTCTCTTCGTTAATTTGACCCGGTTTTACTCCACCTCTCAGTGCGGCTACTCCTTCAAACACATCTTTTTCGTGTTTTACTTGTTGTTTAACTAAAGCAGCGACGTTTTTAAGAATTTCAAGGCGGTGTTCAAGGTAAGTGTCAACTTCAGATGCTGCGCGCTGCATTTTTTGCTCAAGGCGCATAAAGAAGTTTCTTGCTTTGATTTTTTTAAATAAGAAAATTAAGCCAGGTATAATTAGCGGAAACCAAAGTAGAAACTCAAATAAAGAAGAACCCCAGCCTACTTTTGCATCAATTCTTTTGCCAATAACGTTAATATCTTGGCCACTTTCCATAACAGGTCCGTTAACTTCGTCTAATAAATTTGCCATAATTATCTCCTTATGTGCGTTTTTTAAGTTAAAACTTAAAAATCTGTACTTTAACTATTATATCTCAAAATAGCCTTATTTGACAATTGAAACTGTATTTTCTTCGGTATACACTTGATTATTTTGGTCAAAGAAGTTATTTTCAAAATAATTGGAGTCGTCTTGGTTTTGTAAAACTTCGTATCTAAGTTCTTTAAAAACAGGAATATACTCAGTCCAATTAACAGGAACTTGGTGCGGACCGTCTCCAGCGTTTACAACAACATAGTCAACTCTCGGAACTGTTTTAAAAGAATGCACTTTGCAAACGTTTTCGTATTCAGGAAGTGGTTCTAAAATGTATTCATTGATTCCGGCCTCGTTTGGCAGTAGTTCTGTGTTTTTAAATTTAGTAAGCAGAGCAAGATGTTCTAAGATAGATGGGGTTTTTGTATATTCTGGTTGTTTTGAAATATTTCCTTCAAGCAATACTGGATTTGAAAGATAAGGAATAAAACTGTCATATAGAGAAGCACTTAAAACTTTTGCGTATTCTTGGTATTTACTTAAAAAAGCAGTTAAATCGTAGTCAACAAAGTCAAGCGGATTTAAGTCAAAACTTTCGCTCAGTTCGCGCATTGCAACTTCGTTGGTGTTGTGTGATTTTGAGTAAGTGTAGTTACGGCCACTTGTTAAAGTTTTAGCGAAGTTTATTAAGTTTTGTTGGGCAACCTGGCCAAAAAAAGCACGATATTTTTGTTCAGATGAACGTTTAGTAGCAGGGAAAAGCGCTTCAAACTCAGTGTTTGACATTGGTGTGAAGTCTGCGTTCTTTTTTTCAATTTGGGCAAGCATTTTTTCAGCTTGTTTGATGTATTTGTCGTGTTTAGCAGGGTTGTAATCAAGAACTGGTGCCTTTTCAAACTCAAGTTCAGGCACAGCGTTTGTGTATAATGAGTTTACAGCAATATACTTGTATTCTGGTTTTGGTTTAACTAATGTTGCATGCAAAGTTTCTGAAACCAAGCGTCTGTGTTCACCAAAACCTGTGTAGTAGCTGATTGCTAAACTACCGGTGTAAGTGTGCGGAACCATATTCATTTCTTTATACATTCCCACAATAAACGGGTTTTTGTAAAAATAACCAGCCTTGTAGTTAACCAACATTGAAGTTGAAGAAGGCACGTACACTGGGTCAAAATTCTTTTCAACGTATTTAACAAAGTTAGCATCGGCTGACTTTAAAAACTCAATTTCTGGAATTTGCGCCTGTATTTTGCTGTATACCTGGCTGTAGTTAAATGCACGATAAAAATCATGCAGTTTGACAAAAGCTTCCTGGATTTTGGCGTCAATTACTTCTTCAAAATTAGAAATTGTTGCTCTAAACTTCTTATTTTTCTTAGAAAGAAAGACAGAAGTTAATACGATTAAAACGAGAAATCCAACTGCGACTAGTATACAACTTGCAAAAATTGAGTAAATGGCGGCAGGGCTAAACGAAATACCTGGTTCTGTAAAAACATAATAAGCGCCGCCAATTGAAGTCAGCATTAACACAACTAAAAGAGTAAGCAAAATACCCATGCCTGTCTTAAATAAACTAAACTTGCGTTTAGTTTTTAAAAGTACTTTGTCAAGAGCATTGATTTCTTGACAATCTGCTTGGTTTTCTTTCAAAGAAGTGCCAGTTTGTTCAAGCAACTCATTTAAATAAGACTCGGTGCCGCTGGCGTGTTCTTTTAAGAAATCTGTTCTGTATCTTACTGGATTTAAAATATCTGCAGGCATTTTCCTACCTCTTTCGTATTTTCGTATTTTTAAAGAATTTTTAAATTAAAGCAAAGCAGTTTCAAGCGCTACTTCCATCATTTTATTGAAAGAAGTTTGGCGCTCTTCTGCAGTTGTGACTTCTTTTGTCACTAAGTTGTCAGAAATAGTTAAAAGACATGCTGCTTGTTTGCCTAGTTTTTGAGCATTTAAAAATAAAGCAAATGACTCCATTTCCACACAAAGCGGATTTGCCTTTTGGCGTTTTTCTTCGTAAACTGGGTTGTCGGCGTAAAACACGTCAGATGAGTGGATCAATCCGACTTTTAGGTCTACGCCAATGCTGTCTGCAGCTTGTTTGATTTTAGCGTTTAAAGAAGCGGTAGCTGTAGCAATATTTGACTGGTAGTTCATCAAAGCCAGACCATAGGTAGTCTCTGAGTAGGCTGCGTCTGCAAGCACTACTGAGTAAACTGGCAGGTCAGCGTGGTAAGAGCCGGCTGAACCAATTCTAATAATTTTTTCAACGCCGTAGAAAGCAAATAGTTCGTATGAGTAAATCCCAATTGAAGGTTGGCCCATACCAGAGCCAAAAACAGTGACTTTTTTGCCTTTATAAGTGCCGGTGAAGCCAAACATATTGCGAACTGAGTTGATTTGCACAACATCAGTTAGATAAGTTTCGGCGATATATTTAGCGCGAAGCGGGTCGCCCGGCATTAAAACAATCGGCGCGATTTGGCTTTTGTCTTTAAGACTAATATGCGGAGTTGGAATCACCTTCTTCTCCTTTAACGATTAAAAGACCTTTTGAAGTTCCAATTCTAGTTGCCCCAAGTTCAATCATTTTCTCTGCATCTAATTTATTTTTAACGCCACCAGATGCTTTAACTTCAGCCGCACCTTTAACAGTTTTTACCATTAAAGCCACATCTTCAAAACGAGCGCCGTATTCAGCAAAACCAGTTGAGGTTTTAACAAAGTTTGCCTTTGCGCGCACAACTAGTTTAGATGCTAGTTTAATTTCTTCTTTGGTAAGAAGTGCTGTTTCAATAATAACTTTAAGCACGCGCTCACCGCAGGCTTTTTTGATTTTCTTAATTTCTTTAAGCACACGGTCTTTGTGTCCGTTTTTTAAGTCAGACACGTTAATCACCATGTCAATTTCGTCGGCGCCTTTTTTAATTGCGTCTTTAGTTTCAAAAACTTTAGTTTCGGTAGTTGTTGCTCCGTGTGGGAAGCCGATTACTGTGCACACTAGCACATCTGAGCCTTCTAGTTCTTGTTTTGCAAGTGGGATGAAGCAAGGGTTGATGCAAACTGATTTGAATTTATATTCTTTTGCTTCCTTGCAAAGTTGTACGATACTTTCTTCTGTGCAGTATGCACCTAATTTTGTGTGGTCTATGTATTTATTTAGTTCCATAATTATTTCCTCCTAATCAACTAAATTATGCAGTCTGCATTCAGTAAACTGCTTTTCTACATCTGGTAGTCTATGTTTTAAAATAAGTTTCTGGACTTTTTTGGCACGTTTCAAAGGTATAATTTTGCTTTCCTTTAAAAACCCAGGCACGGGCTCAAGGTAAGCATCTGCTATCTCTTTGATTTGCTTAAAGTCAAGCACTCGGTAATGCTCACCTTGCTCAAGATAAACTAGGTCTAAAACAGGTGGCACTAAAAGCCCAGTTTTCTCTGGCCAAACAACGGCGAAATATGCATTGTTTTTGTTGTCTTTAAGTAGTTTGTATCTAGGTACAAACACGCCGGTTTCACTAAAATGTTGAGAAAGTGCGCGGTACTCTTCAAGGTAAGTTAAAGCAAGTGTGGCCGTGCGCGGAGATACTTGCAAGTAACTAATTAACTCCTCTGGATGTCTGACCTTATATTGTCCTTTGATGTATTTAAAAATTTCAAGAACTTGACTTTGGTCAAACGGCAAGATGTCTTTAAAAAACTCAGAGTAAACAACAAGGCCAAAAGTTTCGCACAAATGTTTAACTCTATTTAAGATAAGTTCAACGAAGTAAGTTGGTGAGACAAACGGAAAAGATAGGCGGAAGTTAATGTCGTAGTACTCTGGGTTTAGTTTCCAAAGTTCGGGGACACTAGATGAGCGAGTGATGTAAAAAGCGGCCTTAAACTGTAAATCAGGGTGTCTGAGCACATATTTAACGGCGTCTTTTTCGTTTTCAACTGAATAAGCGCCAACTGCCAAAAGATAGGCGTGCAGATTAGCGTTAATAGCCGGTCGTTGATCGCTTTTTTTAAAAAAATGAATGTTAAAATCTTTCACAAATATTCCTTAATTCTACTAAAAATTATACTAAACTTTCGGTTTTTTGGCTAAATTTTAGCAAAATCAGTGAAATTAGTTAAAATTGGGGTGACCGAAATTAAACCCTTTTCTACTGCTATAAGGTCAGTTTGAGTGGTAGAAATTTTGGCGTCTACCGAAAGCATGGTTTTGAAAACCAAAACAGAGTCTGTAGCTTCTTCTTTTAAAAACTGATAAGTAGTTTTAAAGTCAGCAAGTTCAGTAATACAAGTGCTTTTAGCCAAACTAGTTGGAATATTGACATTCAAAAGTGGGTATTTTGAGTATAGTTTTTTTAAAAAATACTCATTTAACCAAGTTTTGAAGTTTAGTTTAAAGTTATCTGAACAAGTTTCGCGGCTTGAAATTAAGCAAGTGGGAACTCCTGAAACCGCAGCATTGAAAGCAAACGGAAAAACTAAGTTAGTCGCAAGGTCTGCGCCCAGCATTAGGTTTTTGTTTCCAGCAAACACGCAAATGTCAAACTTCACACCAAAAGTTTTTTTAGCCAGTTCTAAAATCGCAACTGGTTTACTTTCAAAAAGATATGTGTCTTTGGTTGAAGAAAGGGTTGGACAAACTCTACTTAATTTCACGTATCCTGGGTTTTTAAGGCAACCCCCCACAGGGCTTTCTGGAAGCACGAGCGTCCAGACTACCGCAAAGTGAGAAAGGGTAGTGGCGATAAAGTCTTGGGTTTGTCTTTCTTGACTAGACATAACTAAAAGTACATTAAGCATTTGGATACTCCTTGGCAATAATTACCTTGCAGCGTTGGCACAGCCCTGCAGCGTTTAAATCAGGACGTACATTCCAGCAACGCAAACAAGACTTGTCTTTAGAAACAGTAGCACTAACTTTAAACTCTTTTCCGAAGTTTAAATTAACTTTGGCAACTTGCAAGACAGTTGGCAGGTCAAAGTTCAGATTTTTAAAAGCAGTTAGTTGCTTATCTGTTAAAGTTAAGGTCAAAACAGCCTGTAGAGATTTGCCAATCTCTCCACTTGCGCGCATCTCTTCCAGAGTTTTAAGCACCGCTTGTCTGACTTCGGTAAACTGAGCGAAATCTGCAAGCAGTTCGGCAAATTCAGAGAAATTACCCACGCGCGGGTAGAACTTCTCTAGATAAATTTGTGAGTTTGGGTCTCCGGTCAAAGTTTGCCAAGCTTCTTGGGTGGTGTGCGGAATTATTGGGTTTAGCATGACAAGCAGTTTAGTTAAGATATCTAGATAAGTAGACTGAACTTCTTCGCGGCTATATGAATGCTTTGGTTCAATATAGAGAGTGTCTTTAGTTACGTCTAGGTAAAAAGCAGATAAGTCGTTGGTGATAAATAGCACAATTGCTTGCAAGGCTTTGGCGAAGTTATAGTTTTCAAACTGAGTTTTAACTTCTTTGACTAACTCATTTAACTTAATTGTATAAATTTTAGATAGGTTGCTGCGCATAGAAAATGCGTAGTAGTTGGCTTTGTCAAAATCACTTAAGTTAGAAAGCAGATAGCGAATGGTGT
>CALISC010000020.1 GCA_938041945.1 uncultured Acholeplasmataceae bacterium
CTCAACAAACTGAAAATTAAAAACCCTTAGCAAACTTAATTGCTAAGGGCAATAAAATACTTATTTAATGGGGCGGCTGATGGGAATCGAACCCACGCATATCGGAGCCACAATCCGTCGCGTTACCACTTCGCCACAACCGCCACATCTTTTATATTATATGCTTTTGGAAAAAAATATCCAAATATTTTATATAACACTTAATTTAAACTAGATGTTATATAATAATACCTGTTAACGAGGTGAACAATGTCAAAAAACGAAACTAAAAAATTTGGTGTTCAAAGGATATTTTTCCTAGTAATTTTACTTGCATTACTTGCATTTATTTTATATTCAATTATTATCACTGGACTTAAAGACCGCAGAACTTCTTTCTTTAAAGACACAACTAACCAACTGTCACCTGCTGCAACTTACAAAACTTATTTAGGTGCAGAGGCTAAAAATAAAGAACACGCTAGAAGTGAGTTTTTGCGTTCTTATGCTGCTTTTCATAACTTCAATATTCAACCACAGGCTTACTTTACTACAAAATTCGCAGAAAAAGTAGGTAATGAAGTTAAAGATTTAGAACTAATGTTTTTTGCTGTTCAAAACCGCAAAACTAATGCACTTGGTTTTCTTTTATTTATAGAAAGTGGTAAATATGGTAAAACCGATTTAGTCGACCCTTCTCAACAAGACTACACAGAAATTCCTTCATATATCACTAACTCAAAAGTTTTATTTAAACTAGACATTGTTTTTAACTCAAACTCAAAAGAAGCAGGTAAACCAACTAGCGACAATACAGGTGTTAACTTATTTCCTCAATACCCAACTATCGTGGAAACTGCAGATAAAGAAAAACCATTTGAAATTGAAAGACTGTTTATCCAAACTATTAATGCTAAAATTAAAGACAGCAAAATCGCTGAGTATGGACACAAACAAACTGTTGTTGAATTTGCCAAAACTGGCCTTAAACTAGAAGGCAACCAAGAAGTAATTCACACTAAAGCAAACGCTGTTGAAAGCATCAATAAATACAAAGAAAACAAAACTTTCGCTGAGTTTAAACAATATAACTTAAACCAATATAACGGAAAAATTATTTGGCAATCAGTCTTGACTTCACTAGTTGGACTTGGCGTGATTTATCTAATTGTTTTCCACAAATTTATCGTTGAAATTCTTAAAGACAGAAAATCTAGACATCAATTTGCAAAACAACCTGCTGCTCAAGAGGCAGAATATAAAGAGTCTAACTCAAATGCAGACGAAGAAACTGTTTCTGAAAGCTCAGAACCAGAACTAAAAGACGAAAGTTCACCAGATTCTAAATAGGTATCAATTATAATTTAAATATTTCCAGGTTTAACCTGGAAATATTAACTAGGGGTATGGTGTCAACGGTAGCATGCGGGTCTCCAAAACCCTTGGTGTGGGTTCGAATCCTACTACCCCTGCCATTCAATAAATATTTTTTAAAAAAGGGGCACTCCCTTTTTTTAATTTACCAGAGGTTTTTTCAATGTCTGAATTAAAAAAAACAAAAGATAAAATTAAAGAAACATACTCAGTTTGTCTGCCTGGTTCCTTTGATCCGATAACTTTAGGCCATTTAGAAATTATCAAAAGACTAGCTAGACAGTTTGAAAGAGTCGTAGTTTTAGTTTCAAATAACGCAGAAAAACAATACTTATTTACTCAAAGCGAGCGTTTAGAAATGGTAAAGTTAGTTTGCAAAAACCTGTCAAATGTAGAAGTCAAAACAACGAATGGCTTGACAGTTGAGTTTGCTAAAAACGAAAATATTTCTTTGCTTGCTCGTGGGATTAGAAACATCGCTGATTTGCAATACGAACAAAACTTATATAATTTCAACCAGACTTTAAACAAGAGTATTGACACAATTTATCTGATTGCTGACCATAAGTTTTTGTTTATTTCTTCCAAAAACATTAAAGAACTGATTAAAAACAATGTTAATATGGATGCTTTTTTGCCAAAAGAGATAATTGAACAAGTTATCGCGAAGGTAAAAACAGCGCAAATTGTAAAAAACTAAACATTAATTTTTACAACATCAAACAAAATTCTAATAATTATATGACTACAAAACCCATATAATTTTTTCAAAAATCAAACTTAAAACACCGCATTTATTTGCCTTGCAGAACCTGCAAATGTGGTATAATTTTTTTGTTGCAAACACCTTGCTGACCTAAATTGTCAGCTGTTTAAACCATAAGGAGGAATATATGAACAGTACATATTTTGCGATGTATATTATTAAACCTACCCTTGATAGCGATAAAATCAAGGAAGTTATCAATTCTTTAAATGCTGTTTTTACTCAATATAACTCAGAATTACTTGAGTTAAAAGAACTTGGCATTAAAGAACTTCAATATGAAATTCAAGGTTTTAAATCAGGCTACTATGTTCAACTTAAAGTGTCTACTACACCAGAAGGCATTAAAGAGTTTAACCGCTTGATTAGAATTAATGAAAACATTATTCGCGATATCACCGTTAAGGAAGAAGAATAATGAATAGAATCGCGGTAACAGGCCGCTTGGCTCAAGACCCGGTTGCCAGAAAAACCAGAGAAGGTTCAACCTTCACAACCTTTAGTTTAGCGGTTTCTCGCTTTGCTAAAGACCAGGCTGATTTCTTTCACTGTGTGGCATTTAAGGCACCTGCTGACTTTATCGCCAACTTTGCCCACCGAGGCGATTTAGTGGCTATAGAAGGCGAAGTTCGTTCACGTAGTTTTGTTGAAAAAAACGGCGAGTCTTTTTTAACTTTTGAAATCATTGTAGACTCTGTTGACATGCTTTCAACTCGTGAAGAAAGAGAACGTCGTATTCGTGAACGCCAAGAACGTGGCGAGTTTGTATCTACTTACTCACCACAATCAAATTCAGGCCAAACTGAGTCTTTTGGCGATATGCAGGCAGACAATCCTTTAAATGCCGATGCACCCAAAGCAGACAACTCAGATTTAGACCTTTAGGTTTGATTTTTAAAAAAATTTTTTAGGAGAATTAACACATGCAAAAAAGACAATTTAAACGTAGACGCAAAGTTTGTTATTTTACTCAAAACAAAGTTGAGAAAATTGATTTTACAGACGTTGAACTACTTAAAAAATTCATCTCTGAACGCGGTAAAATTTTACCTCGCAGAATGACTGGAACTTGTGCTAAATGGCAACGCCAACTTGCAACTGCAATCAAACGTGCTCGCCACATGGCACTGCTTCCTTTCGTAAAAGAATAAGAATTTATAATTTTTTTAAAAAAAGAACCGATTTTAACCTGGTTCTTTTTTTACTTAAAAAAACAACTTAAATATTATGAAAAAAATCTATTTACTAACCTACACGCAAACAGCTAATTTAAAGGCAATAGTTCAAGCAAATTCAGACGTAGACTTTATGGATTTGTCAGATAAAAAGCTTTACACTGTGTTAAAACATTTACTTTTAAACAAAGTTTTAACTGAAAACTTCTTTACAACAACTAAGCAAATCAACTACTATAAAATGCCTTATAATTACCATTTTTTATCAAAGTTCTATATCTCAATTTCAAATAAACCAGGGTTAATTGTAGTTTCTATTTCAACCAAACCCATTGGTATAGATTGTGAGTTTTTTAAAAACCGGGATTTTTCGGCTTTACTTAGAGGTTTTTCTGAAAACATTCGCAAGGTTTTTTTAACCCAGTCAAATAAAATTGAATACTTTTTTAAACTTTGGACAACAGCCGAGGCTTATTTTAAAATGGAAGGCATACCTTTGCCAATTCACGAAATTGACACCAAAATCTCGTTTCCGATGGTTAAATCCTATAGGTTTGCCAAACCCCAGGTTGGCTGTATTTCTGTAGCTCAAAAATCCCTTGAAATCCCTCAGTTTTTTTTAGTCTCAATTGACAAAAAACACACATTAAGCACGCAAAAAACCCGTTTAAATAAGCTATAATATATATAAATTAAGGAGGTTTTAAATGAAAAAATACCTATTTTTAACAACAACTTCAGTCACTCTTGTGACCTCTTTAGTTTTACTTTTTATCTTTCCTCCACACTTTACAGAAAGCAAAAAAGCGGTTTCAATTGCCGCACTTTCTTTAGTTTTTTTAACTTTAGTTTCTTTTTTCATAAGTTTAATTTTACTTATTAAAACTAAAACTAAAAACACAGAAACCAAGTTAAATAAACGCCTTGAGATGTGGTCTGATGTATCTTTTAATATTAACGAAATTTCAGATAAACTGCTTAATCAACTGCCAATTTGTGTGCTGGCTTTAAATGAACTAAGTGAAATTACTTTTATTAACGAATACGCCAAAAAGATTTTTCCAGAGTTATCCGCACACACCGAACTAAGTGAGTTTTCTAAAGAACTCGCTAAACAAATTGAGACTTATCAAGCACCGTTTTTGTTCAAAATTAACCAACGTGATTTTGATGTAATTTACGACGAATCCGTGCACTCTATTTTGATGTATGATGTCTCTGAACGCGAGCACTTGCGACAACTTTATTTTAACAAAACTACAGTTATTGGGTTTATTGAAATTGAGAACTTAGATGAACAACTTACCAAACTAGAAATTGCGCAGCAATCTGCACTCAGATCCAAGTTCTTTATTCAAATCTCTGAATGGTTCACTAAGTTTTCGTGTTTCTTTAAGAGTTTCGGCAACGAAAAGTTCTTGTTTGTAGCAGATCGCTTAAACTTAGATAAAATGATTGGCGCTAAGTTTGAAATAATTGACCAAATCAATCAACTTTCTAAAGACAACAATGTCTTAGTTTCACTTTCCATGGGTGTGGCTGCCTGGGCTAAGCTAGACTTACTTAAAAACGCACAAATCGCTCAAGAAGCCTTGGAACTTGCTCAAAACCGTGGTGGTGGACAAGCCGTTGTCAATATAGAAAACGAAAACGTGCAGTTTTTTGGGGCAAGAGTAGATTCGGTTCAAAAACACAATGCCGTCTCTTCTCGTTTCAACGCAGAAACTATTAAAGCCGAGATTAACCGCGCGAAAAACGTAGTGATTATGGGGCACACCGACACCGACACCGATTCATTTGGCTCAGCGCTTCTTCTTTATTTAATTGCCAAAGAAGTTAAAAAAGACGGAGTGTACTTATACTACAGTGAAACTCAGTTTGACGAAACTGCTCGCAAAGTCGCGAAAACCGTGCTTTCTGAAAACCCGCGTTTCTTAAGTAGTTTCTTAAATGAAGACCAAATCTTGCCGCTGATTTCTGAAGATACTCTGCTAATTTGCGTAGACACTTCAATTGAAGCGAGATTGATCTCACCTGCTATTTTTGAAAAAGCCGAAAGAGTGTTGACAATTGACCATCACCGACAAGTTCAAGGTAATTTTGAAAAAGCCTTATTTCAGTTTATCGAACCAAACACATCATCAGTTTGCGAAATGATAATTTCCTTAATTCCGTTCTTTGGACTGAAGTTAAGTTTAACTCAAACCGAAGCCTCTGCAGTTTTAGCAGGTATTGTGGTAGACACCAATTCCTTTACTTTTAGAACTAGTGCTAATACTTTTGCAGCCTGCTCTTACTTAAAAGAAAAAGGTGCAAACATGATTTTAGTTAAAGACTGGCTCAGAAATCAACTAGCATCTGTGCAACTAATCAACGATGCAGTTGCGAGCTTGCAGGTTTTCCTAGACCGCTTTGGCTTTATTTCGGTATACGAACAAATTAGCGACCGCACGTTACTTGCGCAAATCGCCGAGGCTGCGGTTAAAATTGAAAATATTGACGCTGCGTTTGCGATTGCTAAAATCGGTCAAGACGTCTATGTTTCTGCGAGGTCCATTAAACAAAATATTAACGTTCAGTTAGTTTTAGAGCAAATTGGTGGAGGTGGACACTTCCAAGCTGCAGCAGCCAAAGTTATCAACGCTAACATTAACGAAGTTGCAATTAAACTAAGATACATAGTAGACGCTGAATACAACCAAAAGGGAGAAAATATGAAAGTTATTTTAAAAAAAGATTTTAAGAAAAACAAAGCCCGTGACTTAATTGAAGTAACCGCAGGCTACGCTAAATATTTATTTAACGAAGGCATTGCTGAACCTGCTAGTGAAGAGAACTTAAAAGCCCGAGAACAATTTTTCTTAGAAAAAGCAGAACAAGAAAAAGAAGCCGCGAAAATGTATAGCGCGCTGAAAGCTAATATTGAAACAAAAACTGTGGTTGTCAAAGTTAAAACTGGCGAAGGCGGCAAAATGTTTGGTGCAGTTACCGCTAAACACATAGCCGATGCTTTAGCTGAACAACACGAAATTATTGTGGATAAGAAAAAAGTAGAACTTGAAAATCCTATTAACTCAACTGGACGATTTATAGCAACAATTCGCTTTAATAAAGACTTTATTGCTAAACTAACTGTTGACGTTCGCACCCAAAATCATGTCGCAGCCTAAAAAACCAAATAATAATTTAGCGCCTGCAATGCCCGCTATTCCTTTTTCAGAAGAAGCGGAACGTTCGCTGCTGGCTGCTATTTTTGCGGAACCTAAAATTTTAGTTGAAGTCGCTGACCTTTTAACGCCTGAAATGTTTTATTTAGAAAAACACCAAAATGTTTTTAAGGCTATGCTTAAGTGCGGGCAGACTAAAGAAATTTTTACGCTGCCTGATGTTTTGGACGAACTCAAAACTTTTTACCGCGGAAGTCTACCGATTGCCGAAAATCAGTATACACTTGAACTTTCTGATTTAGTTGCAACTAGTTCTTACTTTAAGTCATACATTAACGTAATTAAGGGATTTGCCTTTAAGCGAGAAATTATTGAACTTAGTAAAAAAATGTCTGAACGCGCGATGCTAAACTCAGAGAAGTACTCAAAACTTTTTGACTGGGCGGAATCCGAACTTTTTGGCATTACTAAAAAACGCACAGTTGGCGGATTTACCACAGTTGGAGAGGTCGCTGATCTGGTTGTTCAAGAGGCTAAACTGCTTGCCAACTCAAGCGAAGGTATTAACGGCCTTAGAACCGAGTATCCTCGCCTTGACCACGTACTTGGCGGACTTAGAGCCGAGGAGTTAATAATTTTGGCAGCACGTCCTGGTGCTGGTAAAACTGCGTTTGCAATTAACTTAGCAGTGAATGTTGCGCATTCTGGTAAACATGTTGCATTTTTTTCACTAGAAATGTCTAACCTGCAGTTAACTCAGCGCATTATGGCCAATGTCGGCATGATTGATAGCCACCGTCTAAGCACAGGCTATATGGGTGCAGATGAATGGACTGCTACTGAGCAGGCACAGGCCATTACTAAGAACTTAAACATCATTTTTGATGACTCGATTAGCAATAACGTCAATGATATTCGTGCAAAATGTAGACAACTTAAAAGCAAAAATAAACTTGATTTTATAGTAATAGACTACTTGCAACTTCTAGAAGGTGATGTTTCCAGGTCAATGAGCCGCGAAAATGAAGTGGCTAAAAACTCGCGCGCCTTAAAACAACTTGCAAGAGAACTGCAAGTTCCAGTGCTATGTCTTTCGCAGCTTTCCAGACAAGTTGAGCGCCGTGAGTCTAAAACTCCATTGCTTTCAGATCTTCGCGAATCTGGTGCGATTGAACAAGACGCCGACGTGATTTTGTTTATCCACGAACCCGAGACCGCTTTGCAAGACGCAATAATCACTACCATGCAGGAAAGCGATCCAGCTTATTTTGCAGATAATGCCAACCAAATTAACAGAAACGTGAAACAAGTTTCACTAACTATTGCGAAAAACCGACGTGGCGAGGCAAATATCTTTATCAACTACGACTTTATTTTAAATCACTCTAAGTTCAATGAGTTTGGTGTAGATAAAAGCAGCAACGACTACACAGAAAGAGAATAAATACTATGTTTGAAAGATTAGAAGAAACTTACGCAGTTTATTTAGAACTTGAGCGTAAACTTGTCGAAGTTCAAGATGTTAAAACTATGACAAAACTGTCTAAGCAGTTTTCAAAACTAAAACCGATTGTAGAAACTTATTTGTCCTACAAAGACTTAAACACTCAGCTAAAAGAACTTACAGAGATAGAAGACCCTTCAATGCTTGAACTAATTCACGAAGAAAAAGTTGAACTGAGCGAAAAAATTAAAGCACTTGATGAAAGACTAAAAGTACTTCTACTGCCAAAAGACCCAGATGATGATAAAAACGTAATTGTGGAAATCAAAGGGGCAACTGGTGGTGACGAGGCCAATATTTTTGCAGGAGACCTTTTTCGTATGTATCAGCGTTTTGCCGACAGCAAGGGCTGGAAAGTAGAGGTCTTAAACTCAAGTCCAGGGACTCAAGGCGGGTTTTCGGCAATTGAGTTTATGGTAAAAGGTGAAAACGCCTTTTCAGTGCTTAAGTATGAGTCTGGAGTCCACAGAGTTCAGCGAGTTCCAAAAACTGAAAGTATGGGACGTGTGCACACTTCAACCTCTACAGTATATGTAACCCCTGAAGCGGAAGAGATTGACTTTAATTTACCTTGGGAAGAAATCAGAGTAGATTATTTTTGTTCAAGCGGGCCTGGTGGTCAGTCTGTTAACACAACAAAGTCAGCTGTCAGATTAACTCACATTCCAACAAACACAGTGGTTTCTTGTCAAGACGGAAAGTCTCAACACGAAAACAAAGACTCTGCCTATATTGTTTTAAAGTCTAGACTTTACGACCAAATGATGCAAGAAAAAGCCGGCAAAGAAGGCGAACTTAGACGAGAACTGGTTGGTCGTGGTCAACGTTCTGAAAAAATCAGAACTTACAACTATCCGCAAAACCGAGTAACTGACCATAGAATTGGATTAACTCTTCAAAGACTAGACTCAATTATTGACGGAAATGTTGCTTTGATAATCGATCCTTTACTACAGGAATTTGAACGTCGTGCGCTTGCCGAAAATAAAGACTAGACAAGTAAGCGCTTTACTTAGACATTTTAAAGACTTGTTTCGCAAACACAAACTTGAGGAAAACATTGTTGAGCTAGTTCTTAGTCAAATTTTAAGTAAGTCTAAGTTTGAACTTTATTTAGTTCAAGACTTAAAATTAACTTATTTTCAAAAACAAAAGTTCATTAAAATTTTAAAACAAGTTTTTGAAAAAAACCTACCCGTTCAGTATTTACTTGGTGTTCAGAACTTCTATGGATATGACTTTGAAGTGAACCGAAATGTTTTGATACCTAGGTTCACCACAGAACTTTTGATAGATTTAGCCAAATCACTTTCGTTTAATTCTGTTTTAGATATCTGTACGGGCAGTGGCTGCATTGGTCTTACTTTAAAAAAAGAAGAGCCAACTGCTAAAGTTGTACTTTCAGATATTTCTAAAAAAGCCTTGAAAGTCGCAAAACAAAATGCGAAAATGCTACATGCTGATGTGGAACTTGTTCAAAGTGATTTATTTGAAAAAATCAACTCAAAGTTTGATTTAATTACAGCAAACCCTCCTTATTTAACTTATGGCGAATATATTTCTCCAAATGTCAATTTTGAGCCTAAAATCGCCTTGTATGCCAAAAATAATGGATTTGCTGTTCTAAATAAAATACTTTTAACTTTTCCTAAATACTTAAATCCAGCTGGCCACTTAATTTTAGAAATTTCACCTACCCACAAAGAGTTAATTGAAACTAATTTGCCTAAAGGTTTTAAAGTTGAGTTTCATTTAGATGAACGCAAAAACATGCGATTTGCTTTAATTTCGGAGATTTAAAAAATGAATAAAATCGTTTTAAAGGAAAGTGACATTATTGTCTTGCCAACAGATACTGTGTACGGAATTGGCTGCAAGATGCAGGCAACTAGTACTTTGGCTCGTCTTTTTGAAATTAAAAAAAGGCCAATTGAAAAGGCTATCCCTGTGTTAGTTTCGTCAGTTGAACAGGCCAGTCAGTTTGCTTGCTTTACAAATGCCGAGTTAAAACTTGCCAATCGCTTTTGGCCAGGTGCACTAACTTTAATTTTAAAAACTAAAAAAGAGTTCTTAGCGTTGCTTGGAGAAACTGTAGCGGTTAGAATGCCGAGACACAAAGAAACTTTGGAAATTATTCGTGTAAACGGCCCCCTTAGAGTAACTTCTTGCAATATTTCTGGCGAAAAACCATTAACACGTTCTGTAGAAATAAAAACAACTTTTAAAGATAAAGTTCAACATTATGTTTTTGATGAAAACGAAGCATCATTTAGTAATTTACCTTCAACGATTGTTAAATTATTTAACAATAATACCGAGTTTCTAAGAATAGGTGAAATTTCTCAAAATCAAATTTTAGACACGCTTAGTTATGATAAAACTAAGCCTTCCACTGCTAAAATTTTTAAGTAAGCGCAAAAAATTGCTATACTACAAATAGCAATCTAGGCCCATCGCCAAGCGGTAAGGCAGCAGACTCTGACTCTGCGATCGTGGGTTCGAACCCTACTGGGCCTACCATATATTTCATCACACAAATTATTGCGTTTATTAGTTTTAAACTTGTAAATAATTATAACAATTATAATTCTAATGCTTGTCTTAGCTGTTAAATAAAGAAAAAGTAGCAATATAAAAGTTCGTAATAAGTATACAAATTATGTTCATATATAGACTTTAATAAATGCATTTTAGAATATTTTAAATATTTATCATCTTTTATTGCAACTTAATGGTTATATATAATATACATTTTTTAATTTGTGTTTTATTTTATTCAAGCAAATTTTATATATGAATATGTAATTAAAGTGTGGCAAATTTTTATATTTCGTAATGCTCCACAAAAATTATATTTAAAAACAACTATATTAGGAGACAAAATGATCGATTCTTCAAATATCAAACATTTATCTAAACAAGAAATTATCAAAAATGGAAGCATTTTTACTCCTCAATATCTAGTCACTTTGGTTTCTGAACTTTTAGATGAGTATATTGATTTAAACAGTGTAATTGGAGATTTTGGTTCTGGATATGGCGCTTTTTTACAACAATTTATCGGTAAAGGAAAGAGATGTTTTGCTACTGAATACGACGAAATGTCTTATAGATTATTGAAGCAGGAGTATCCAACAATTCAAATTTATCATGAAAATTCATTGTTAAACATTAGCAGAGATAAATATAAATTAAGAGAAGAAGATGAACTGATTATTATTGGCAACCCACCATATAACGACGTAACAAGTTTATTAAAGAATTCCCAATTTCTACCACTATATACCCAAAACGATTGCTAGTTCCTCTG